>JBPCPH010000108.1:0-2753 GCA_050999415.1 Thermoleophilaceae bacterium | reverse complement strand
TAGACGGCACCCGCAGTAGACAGCCCCAGCGCCCCCATGGTGCGGCGAGGGCTCAGCGTCGCGCGCTGCCCAAGATGAAGGGGAACGGCGGCTGCTTCGGCGCCGGACCGAGACGGTCGCACCACTCCATCGTGAAACCCGCGCGCGCCACGGCCGCCTCCGTGTCGCGCGCCGGATGACAGCCACCCGCCATAAGGGGCCAGATCGTCGCCTGCAGACCGCGCTGCACGCCCGCCTTTACCGGATGACGGGAGATCACGTGCTCGAAGAAACGCAGCTCGCCACCGGGCCGTAGCACCCGATGAAGCTCCGCGAGGGCAGCCCGCTGATCCGGAACGCTGCAGAGGACGAGCGAGACCACAACCGCATCGAAAGCGGCATCCGGCACGGGAACCCGTTGCGCGACCCCATCCACGACGGTCACGGGGACCGGAGCAGAGGCCGCCGCCTTCTCAGCCGAACGCCGCAGGTGAGCTTCGGGCTCGAGCGCCACCAGCTCGGTCACGCTCGGCGGGTAGAGCGCGAAGGTGACGCCGGTGCCCGCGCCGACCTCCAACACTCGGCCGCTGAGCCCGGCGAGCAGGCGTTCGCGCCGCGCGCGGATCTCCTCCCCTTCACGCGCCGCGACGAAGCGCTCGTAGACGCGGGCGAAGATCGGATGGTGGACGGTGTCGCCGTTCTCACCCATGGGCGCCCCCATCGACACCGCTCGACAGCTTGGGCTCGCGAGCCCCGTGCGAGCCCGCCGCCTCCGATGCGCCGGGCGACCCATTCCGCGCCTGTGCAGTGGGGGCGTGCGGCCCATCGTCGCGCTGGGCCCGGAACGTCCGCAGGCGCAGCGAGTTCGACACGACGAAGAAGCTCGAGAACGCCATCGCGGCGGCCGCGATGACGGGGTTCAGGTACCCGAGCGCGGCGAGAGGGATCGCCGCCACGTTGTAGGCGAACGCCCAGAACACGTCGCCCCTGATCGTCGTCAACGTGCGGCGCGAGAGCCGGATCGCGTCGGGGGCGGCGCGAAGGTCGCCAGCGACCAGCGTCAGGTCCGAGGCCTCGATCGCGACGTCCGTGCCGGTACCGATGGCCAGGCCCAGATCCGCCTGGGCGAGCGCCGGGGCGTCGTTGACGCCGTCGCCGACCACCGCGACGACGCGGCCCTCTCCTTGAAGCCGGCTCACGACGGCGGCCTTGTCGGACGGGAGCACCTCCGCGATCACGTCGTCGATCCCGACCTCGCCCGCGACGGCGCGGGCCGTCGTCTCGTTGTCACCGGTGAGGAGGACCGGCTCCAGGCCAAGCCTGCGCAGCCGGTCGATTGCCTCGCGGCTGGTCGTCTTGACGGTGTCGGCGACCACAAGGATCCCCCGCGCCCGCCCGTCGACGCCGACCGCGATCGCCGTCCGGCCCTCGCCTTCGGCGGCTCGGCGAGCCGCCTCGAGCTCGGCCGGCATCTCGATGCCCCGCTCGGTGAGCAGCGCCGGCCTGCCCGCCACGATCTGGCGACCGCCGACGCTTCCCTCGACGCCGAGCCCCTCGCGACTTGCGAACGCCTCGGGCGCGGGCAGAGCGCCGACCCGCTCACGCGCTGCGTCGGCGATCGCGCGTGCGATCGGATGCTCGGAGGCATCCTCGAGCGCGCCCGCGAGCCGCAGCACCTCCTCGGCGTCGCCGTTCGCCGCGGGGACGAGGTCCACCAGCGACATCCGGCCGGTGGTCACCGTCCCGGTCTTGTCGAGCACCACGGTGTCGATGCGGCGGGTCGATTCGAGGACCTCGGGTCCCTTGATCAGGATCCCGAGCTGCGCCCCGCGGCCGGTGCCGACGAGCAGCGCCGTCGGCGTCGCGAGCCCGAGTGCGCAGGGGCAGGCGATGATCAGCACCGCGACCGCCGCGGTGAACGCGAACGCGGCGCCCGAGCCGTCCGCCAGCCAGAAGCCGAGCGTCGCCGCGGCCAACGCGATCACGATCGGCACGAAGACCGCGGAGACCCGATCGGCGAGCCGCTGCACCGGCGCCTTCCCTGACTGCGCCTCGGTCACGAGCCGGCCGATCTGAGCGAGCGCGGTGTCGGACCCGACGCGCGTCGCCCGAACCACGAGCCGCCCGCCGGCGTTGACGGTCGCGCCGATCACATCATCGCCCGGGGCGACCTCGACGGGCATCGATTCGCCGGTGATCAACGACCGGTCGACGGCCGAGGACCCTTCCTCGACCACACCGTCCGTCGCCACCTTCTCGCCGGGACGGACGACGAAGCGCTGATCCTCCTCGAGCGCCTCGACCGGGACCCGGCGCTCGGCGCCGTCGTCGTCGAGCACGGCGACGTCCTTCGCCCCGAGCTCGAGCAGCGCCCTCAGCGCCGCGCCCGCGCGCCGCCGTGCGCGTGCCTCGAAGTAGCGACCGGCGAGCACGAACGTGGTAACGATCGCGGCGACCTCGAAGTAGACCTCGCTGCCGCCGGAGCCGGCCTCGAGCGACAGGTCGAGGCTCATCCCCGTCGCGGGGTCGCCGGCCCCGAGGAAGAGGAGGGCGACGAGCGAGAAGCCCCAGGCCGCAAGCGTGCCGATCGAGATCAGCGTGTCCATCGTGGCGGTGGCGTGGCGCAGATTGGTCCAGGCGGCGCGGTGGAACGGCCAGCCGCCCCAGAGCACGACCGGAGTCGCGAGACCGAGCGCGAACCACTGCCAGTAGTCGAACTGGAGCGCCGGCACCATCGCGACCGCCAGCAGGGGCAGCGTGAGGACGGCGGAGAC
>JBPCPH010000077.1:0-10893 GCA_050999415.1 Thermoleophilaceae bacterium | reverse complement strand
GGATCAGGTACAGCGACTCCGGCGTGGTGATGAGGACGTCGGGCGGTTTTCGGACCATCGCCTGGCGGACGCGCTGCGGGGTGTCGCCGGTGCGGATCGCAACCTCGATGTCCCCGCCGATGCCCCTCAGCGGGGCGCGCAGGTTGCGCTCGATGTCGTAGGAGAGCGCCTTGAGCGGGGACACGTAGACGAGCCGCGTCCTCCGAGCGGCACCCTCGGGGGCCGGCTCGGCCACCAGCCGGTCGAGCGCCCACAGAAACGCGGCCAGCGTCTTGCCCGACCCGGTCGGAGCCGAGAGCAGGACGTCGTCGCCGGCGGCGATCGCGGGCCAGGCCTTCGTCTGCGCGGGAGTGGGCTCCGCGAACGCGCGCGCGAACCACTGACGGACCGCCGGGGTGAAGGTTGCGAGCGAGTCTGGATTCACGCGACCTTCGAGCGTACCGCGCCCGGTCCGTCGCCCGAAGCGGCACTAGACCGCCCGCGCCAACGGCTAAGGAGGGGACGTGACGATGAGCTTGCGCAGTGGACGGTTCGCCGCGATCGTGGCGGCGGGGGTGCTGGTGGGCTTCGCCGGGTGCGGCGACGACGAGCAGCAGGCGCAGGACCAGGCCGAGGACATTCAGAATCAGGTGGACGACGCCGTCGACGACGCCCAGAACCAGGTTCAGGAGGGCATCGACGAGGCCGAGCAGCAGGCGCAGGACGCCCAGGACGAGGCCCAGCAGGCGGGGCAGGAGGCCGAGGACGAGGCCGAGCAGGCGGGCGAGGCAGCGGAGAACGAGGCCGAGGGGCAGGACGACGAGTAGGACGAGTTCGTCAGCCGGCGGCCAGCTCGCGAGCGCGTCGCAGCACGTCGTCCATCATCGTCGGCGTCAGCCGGCCGGTGAACGTGTTCTGCTGGCTCGGGTGAAAGCACCCGAGCAGCGCGCGACCGTCGGGCGCGCGCGCCTCGGCCCCGTGTCCGAAGCGCGGGCGCGGGTGAAGCTCCACCAGGCGCGCGGCGGCGTCCCAGGCGAAGCCGCCGAGGCAGAGCACGACCCGCGCCGACGGGAGGACCGCCAGCTCCTCGGCGGCGTAGGGCAGGCAGTTTTCGCGCTCGGAGGTGAGCGGTCGGTTGGCCGGCGGGGCGCAGCGGACCGCGGCTGCGATGAAGGCGTCGCGCAGCTCCAGGCCGTCGCCGCGGCGCTCGGACGTCGGCTGGCTCGCGAACCCGGCGCGATGCAGGGCGGCGAACAGGAAGTCGCCCGAGCGGTCGCCGGTGAAGATCCGCCCGGTGCGGTTCCCTCCGTGCGCCGCCGGCGCGAGCCCGAGGACGTAGACGCGCGCCTGCGGGTCGCCGAAGCCGGGCAGCGGGCGCCCCCAGTACTCCTCGCCGACGTAGGCGGCGCGCTTCTCGCGCGCCACGCGCTCGCGCCACTCGACGAGCCGCGGGCAGCGGCGGCACCGTACGACTCGCGACTCGATCCCGGCGAGCGCAGCGGCCGCGTCCGCGGGCCCACCTCCGCGGCCGCCGCCGGTCAGGCCTTCAGCTTGCGCCCGCTCGTGAAGAGCCACTGCGCCCACAGGTACGCGGGGATGGCGAGGGCCGCGGTCACGCCCAGGCACAGCGCCACGCTCGCGTCGCTCGTGCCGAGGAAGCCGTAGCGGACCGCGTTGACGAGGTAGAAGAGCGGGTTGACGTGGGAGAGCTGCTCCCAGGGGGCGGCGAGGCTCTCGACCGAGTAGAAGACCCCGCCCACGAACGCCAGCGGCAGGATCAGGATGTTCGAGACGAACGTGTGGTGGTCGAACGTCTCCGCGAAGATCCCGACCACCGTCCCCAGCGCGCTGAAGAGGATCAGGCCCAGGAGCACGGCGACGAGCGCGATCAATGGGTGCTCGACCGGGACGCCCGTCAGCGGGATCGCGAGCGCCAAGAGCAGCGCGCCGATCGCGAGCGCCCGCACGACGCCGCCGAGGTTGAAGCCGAGGTTCATCTGCCACGGGCGCATGGGGGCGGAGAGCACGTCGTGCACGTAGCGGTCGCTGCGCGCCTGGAAGATCGACGAGGAGTTGTTGTTGTAGGCGGCCTGGACCATGGCCATCGTGACCAGGCCCGGCACGATGAACTCTCGGTAGTCGAAGCCGTCGATCTGCTGGATCCGCTCGCCGAGCGAGAGGCCGAAGACGACGATGAAGAGGATCGAGGAGATGACCGGCGCGAACACCGTCTGAGTCCACGTCTTCCATATCCGCAGCATCTCGCGCCGTGCGAGCGAGGCGAGGCCGCGGCTTCCGGTGGGGGCTTCGCGCATGCCCCCGAGGCTAGACGGCCAGGCCTGACGCTAGGAGGTCTTGCCGGAGCTCAGCGTCTCGCGGTCGGCCACCAGCACGGCAAGCAGCTCGCCGACCCAGTGGTCGCTCACGATCGGGTGGCGCATCGGGACGTCGGGCTTCACCGTGTACGCGTTTCGCGTGCCCTCACGACGCTTCTCGAGGTAGCCCGCCTCGACGAGGTCGGAGACGATCCGGTGCGCGGCGCGCTCGGTGATCCCGATGCAGTCGCCAATCTGGCGAAGCGTCATGCCGGGGTCGCGCGCGACGCAGAGGAGGGCGTGGCCGTGGTTGGTCAGGAGGTTCCACTCGGCCATGCGCGCGGATGTTAGGGGAGCGTTGGCTCTACTCCGGATAGGCGGGTCGGCTTCCGAAGTCGATCTGCCCAGGTCGAGCGCTGTCCGCTCCACCATAAAAGCTCTGCGCTCGGCGGGCGCCGGCGATCGGCAACCAGTCAGCTACGCCGCCGGCGCGTCCATCGCCTTGACGTAGACGTCGGCCAGCGACCCGGCTCCGTAGTGCTCGCGCAGCCCGTCCGCCGTGTCGCGGGCGATCAGGTGCCCGCCCCGGATCAGCGCGATCTCCTCGCACAGGTGCTCGGCCTCCTCGAGGTAGTGCGTCGTGAGCAGGATCGTCGTCCCCTCCCCGTGGAGGCGGCGGATGTAGCGCCAGAGCTCCTGGCGCAGCTCGAAGTCCACGCTGGCGGTCGGCTCGTCGAGGATCACGAGCCGCGGGCGGTGCATCAGCGCCCGCGCGAGCAGCAGCCGGCGCCGCATCCCGCCCGACAGCCTCGGCGTGCGCACGCGTGCCTTCGTCGCGAGGTCGAAGGTGTCGATCATCGCCGTCGCGCGCTCGCGCGCCTCGTCGCGCGCCATGCCGAAGTAGCCGCCGTGGTAGACGAGCGTCTACTCGACGGTGAGGAAGCGGTCGAGGTTGATGTCCTGCTCGGCGAGGCCCACCCAGCGCCGGGCCTGGAGCGAGTCGGCCGGCTCTCCGAAGACCGCGATCTCGCCGCCGGTGATCCGGATCAGGTTGCAGATCGCGCTGATCAGGGTGGTCTTGCCCGCGCCGTTCGGGCCGAGCAGCCCGAAGAACGCGCCGTCCGGCACCGTGAGGTCGAAGTGCTCGAGCGCGATCGTGCCGTCGTCGTAGCGCTTCTCGAGGCTCCGGACCTCGAGCGCGGCGGCCGCGTGATCGCCGGCCGCCGGTGGTGTTGAGGTGGCGGGCTGAACGGTCACCCACCCGAGGTTAGACGCGGCCCCTCGGTCGAGTGGACATTTTGTCCCCTGTGCGTATCCGGTTGCGTCAGGTCACGCGCTGGGACGGGCGGCGACCCCCGAGCTGGGAGCGGACCAGCTTCGATGCCGGTCTTGGAGAGGCCGCCCAGAGCGAACGATTGCTGAATTCACCACCTCATAGGGTGGTTGATTCAGCAACCGTCGGCCCATGGCTTGGTACTGGGCAAGCCCATGGCTTGGTACTGGGCAAGCCGGGTGCCGTAACAGCCAAGGCGCCTGAGCGAACCGGATACGCACTTTGCCCCCATGGAAGAGTCAAGTGTCCTCTCGAGCGGGCGGTGGCGACCGAGTGACCGCCCCTACGTCAGCTCGCGGCCGTACTGGCGCTCGTAGTAGGCGCGGTACTCGCCGCTTCGGATCGGCCCCCACCACCATTCGTTGGCGCCGTACCACGCGACCGTTTCCGACAGGCCCTGCTCGAAGCGGGTCAGCGGCTCCCACCCCAGCGCGCGGACCTTGTCGGCTGACAGCGAGTAGCGACGGTCGTGTCCGGGCCGGTCGCGCACGTGCTCGATCAGCGACTCGTCGCGTCCGGTGTCCGCGAGGACCCGGCGCACGACCGCGAGGTTCTCGACCTCGTCCGGGCCGCCGACGTTGTAGGCCTCGCCGGCTCGGCCCCCCGCGAGCACGGCGTCGATCGCGCGCGCGAAGTCCTCGACGTGCAGCCAGTTACGCACCTGGCGGCCGTCTCCGTAGACCGGCACCCGATCGCCCGCGAGCGCGTTCAGGATGCACAGCGGGATCAGCTTCTCGGGATGCTGGCGCGGCCCGTAGTTGTTGGAGCCGCGGCAGACCAGGGCGTCCATGCCGTGCGTGCGTACGTGGGCCGTGGTCAGCAGATCGCCCGCCGCCTTGGTCGCGCTGTAGGGCGAGGAGGGGTCGAGCGCCGAGGTCTCGGTGAAGGTCCCCTCGGCGATCGAGCCGTAGACCTCGTCGGTTGAAACCTGCAGAAACCGGCCGACGCCCAGCTCGCGCACGGCGTCGAGCAGGACGGCGGTTCCCATCACGTGCGTCCGCACGAATGCGCCCTGGTCGGTGATCGAGCGATCCACGTGAGTCTCGGCCGCGAAGTTCACGACAGCGTCGCAGCCGGTCATCGCGTCGCGGACGGCGCCGCGGTCCTCGATCGCCTCCTCCACGAAGCGGACGCGGTCGGCCACGTCGGCGAGGTTCTCCCGCCGGCCCGCGTAGGTCAGCTTGTCGAGCACGGTCAGCTCGTCGTCGGGCCGCTCGGCGAGCGCGACGCGCACGTAGGCGGAGCCGATGAACCCCGCGCCGCCGCAGACGAGCAGCCTCACGCCGCCCTCGCGCGTTCGTCGAGGTATGCGGCAAGGCCGAGCTCCCACTCGGGCAGCAGAATCGCCTCGGGGCGCTCGGTCGCGAGCGCCGAATAGGGCGGGCGCGGAGCCGGCCGGCCGAGCTCCTCGGTCGTGCAGGAGAGGACGCGGCAGTCGACCGCTCCCTGGCGGAACACCTCGAGCGCCAGCTCATACCACGAGCACTCTCCTGCGGCCGCGACGTGATGGACGCCGTACGCCTCCGTGTCCACGAGCCGGACGATCGCCTCGGCCAGGTGCCCGGTGTAGGTGGGCGAGCCGACTTGGTCGCGCACCACGAGCACCTCGCCGTGGTCGCTCGCCAGCCGCAGCATCGTGTCCGCGAAGTTGCGACCCGCGAGGCCGAACAGCCACGCCGAGCGGACGACGAAGTGGCGCGCGCTCGCCTCCACCGTCTTCCGCTCGCCGGCGAGCTTGGACTGCGCGTAGACCGACAGCGGGCGCGGCGCGTCCGACTCGACGTAGGGCGCGCCCTTCGAGCCGTCGAAGACGTAGTCGCTCGAGGGGTAGACGACGCTGGCGCCCGCCTCCGCGGCGGCGGCGGCCACGACGCCGGCGCCCTCCGCGTTCGCGTCCATCGCGGCGCGCAGGTCGCCCTCCGCGCCGTCCACGTCGGTGTAGGCGGCGCAATTGACCACGGCGTCGGGCGCCGTCGCGAAAATCCGGCGCGCGACCGCATCGGCGTCGGTCACGTCGAGGTCGCGCCGCGACAAGGGCACGACTTCGTGGTTCACGGCCCGCCCGGCCCGAAGCACATCGGACCCGAGCATGCCGGCGGCGCCTGTCACCACGATCCGCACGGTCTAGAGGATCGTGATCTCCGCGTGGTCGCCCACCACGAAGCGGTAGGCGCGCGGCACCGCGTCGCCGCGGGCGATTCGCACGTCCTTGCCGACCAAGCTCGCCTCCATCCGCCCGTCGAGGCCGCTGATCGAGGAGCCCGCGAGGACGATCGAGTGCTCGACCTCCGCGCCCGCGATCGCCACGCCCTCCCCGATCGACGTGTACGGCCCGATGTAGGCGTCGGTGATCGTGGCGCCCGCGCCCACGATCGCGGGCCCGCGCACCATCGCGCGCTCGAGCCGCGCACCCGGCTCCACGACCACGCGACCGTCCACACGCGAGTCCACGAGCTCGCCCTCGATCCGCTCCCCAAGGTCGTCGAGGATGAGTCGGTTCGCCTCGAGCAGGTCCTCGACCTTGCCGGTGTCCTTCCACCACCCGGTCACCACGTGCGGGTCCACTCGGCGGCCGGTGTCCACGAGGTGCTGGATTGCGTCGGTGATCTCGAGCTCGCCGCGGCCCGACGGCTCGATCGCGCGCGCGGCCTCGATGATCGACGGCTCGAACATGTAGACGCCCACCAGAGCGAGGTCGGTCCGGGGCGACTGCGGCTTCTCCACGAGCCGCGCGACGCGACCCGCCTCGAGCTCCGCCACGCCGTAGCTCTCGGGGTCGGGCACCGGGGTCAGCAGGATCAGGGCGTCGGGGCGTTCCCGGCGAAAGGCGCCGACCAGCTCGGTGATCCCGTCGCGCAGCAGGTTGTCGCCGAGGTACATGACGAACGGCGCGTCGCCGAGGAACTGCTCGGCGGTGAGCACGGCGTGTGCCAGCCCGAGCGGGGCGTCCTGGTCGATGTAGGTGACGGAGGCCCCGAAGCGGGCGCCGTCGCCCACCGCCGCGCGGATCTCGTCGCCGGTCTCGGGCGCCACGACGATGCCGATGTCCGAGATCCCGGCGGCGGCCAGCGACTCGATTCCGTAGAAGAGGACCGGCTTGTTCGCCACCGGCACGAGCTGCTTCGCGCTCGTGTGGGTGAGTGGCCGCAACCGCGTCCCCTTGCCCCCGGAGAGGATCAGGCCCTTCAGGCCGTCGTCCGCCGCGTGGTTCGCCATCGACAGCTCGCTCGACCCGGCGCTAGTAGCCGCCGCCGAGCTTCGAGTGGTCCCAGGTGACGATGCGTGTGGGGCGGAACGTGAGCCCGACGCGCTTGGGAGCTTGCTTTTCCACCGTCCCGCGCGTCTCGGCGTCGAGCTCGCCGCCCGTGTAGCGCTCGAACAACGCGACTCCGTAGCCGGCGACCCGGTTGTGGTCCTGCTCAAGCTCGACATCGCATTCGAGCATCGCGCCGCGAAGCTCGTGGTAGGCCACGCCGTCCTCGACCTGGAGGGTGGCGTGGGGGTCGCGCTCGAGGTTCTTCGCTTTTTGAGACTTCGCGTAGGTCCAGCCGCGCAGCTCGACGCCGTCCGGCACGTACCAGAGCGGCACGAGGTGAGGCCGCCCGCGCGGGCCGACCGTGGCGCAGCTCACGATCTTGCGCTCCGCGAGGAATGCGCGCAGCTCGTCGTCGGACATCTCGATCTGCTCGCGGCGGGAAGGCATGCGGTGGGCAGGCTAGCCCTGATGGGAAAGGCCTGCTTCCCCTGGGCGTTCCGTCAGGTCACCGGCGTAACGTACGACGACTCTCTCATGGAAGCTGCCCAGACACTCCCGCTCAAGCCCCGTGCCGTCGAGCTTCGCGACGGGCGCGTTGTCGTCGACGGCCTTGTGCTGGAGGATCGGACGGTCGTCGAGCTCGTCGAGGCGCGCCTCGAGCAGGGCGTCGCCCCCGAGGACAGCGTCCGCGCCGCCGTCGAGATCGGCGCGCGCGTGCTCGACCGCGAGGCCACGCAGGCCGAGGTCGACTTCGTGCGCGGTGAGTTCGAGCGCGCCTCGACGGAGGTGCAGCGAGCCTTCGGCGAGCGCGCCGGCAAGGTCGCGGAGGCGCTGGAGGCCCAGCTCGAGCAGTTCCTCGGCGCCGAGGGCGGCGCGATGTCCAAGGCGCTCGACTCCCACGCCGACGAGCTCGCCGAGCTGATCGCGACGAACTTCGGCGGCGACCGCTCGACCGCGGTGCAGCATCAGCTGCGCGAGGTCGTCTCGAAGCAGCTCCAGGAGTCGCGCGCGGACCTGCTGCGCCAGTTCTCCGCGCAGGACGGCCACAACCCACTCGCCGACTTCAAGGACTCGATCGTGCGCGCGATGTCAGGACAGGAGAAGGTCGGGCGCGACCTGGTCGACCGGCTCGGCAAGCTCGAGGGCGAGCTGAGCCGGCTGCGCGACGCCAGCGCATACCAAGCCGAGCTGGAGCTCCAGCACGAGCGCAGTGCCGTCAAGGGCCACGATTTCGAGGAGCGAGCGTTCGAGCTCGTGGAGGCGATGGCCGACGCCCGCGGTGACGTGGCGCAGCACGTGGGCCATGAGCGCTCGGAGTCCGGCGGCAAGCGCGGGGACATCGTGATCGAGCTCGAGGCCGCCTCGTCGGAGGCGAAGGGCCGGATCGTGATCGACACGAAGGACGAGCGCCTGTCGCGCAACGACGCCTGGAGGGTTCTCGATGGCGCGATGGAGGAGCGCGACGCAGACTTCGCGCTCCTGCTCGTGGCCTCGGACGAGAAGCTGCCGGCGAAGACCGACCCGCTGCACGAGTACGGCGGCAACAAGATGCTCGTCACGCTCGACAAGGAGTCGTTCGACGCCCGCGGGCTCGAGCTCGCCTACCGCTACGCGCGCTGCCGCTGCCTGATGGCGCGCGACCAGAGCCTGGAGCTGGACGCCACGGGCGTGCGCGCCGCGACCGACGAGGCGCTCGCCGCGCTCAACGACGCCCAGAAGATCCGCCTCGCGCTGACCAACATCACCAACACGGCGACGGGAACGCGCACGACCTTCGACACGATGCTGACGCGCGTCAAGGCGAGCCTCGAGCGCGTCGAGACGCTGATCGCCGCGCGCTAGGTCGCTCGCGGCCCGCTCCGCTAGCGCCGAGCCCCCGCCAGCGCCTCGGCGGCCTCGAGCACGGCGACGCGCGCATCGTCCGGTGCCAGCACCGCGGCGTCGCCGGCCTCCTTGAGGATCGCGCCCACGAGCCAATCGTTGCCCGCGTAGTGGAGCTCGACGACAACCGCGCCGTCCTCGAGCTCCTCGGTCGCCCTGCGATCCTCGCGCGCCCACCGCGCGCGCTCGGGTGAGACCCACACGCGGGCTACGCGCGAGGCGGGCACCTCACCGGTCCGCGGCCACCCCTGCACGTCGGGCTGGATGTCCGGTCGCGGCTCGAACTCCTCGTCGGTGACGGTCGCCGAGCGGATTCGGTCGAGCCGGAAGCTGCGCGTGGCGGTGCGCTCGGGGTCGAAGCAGTGGACGTACCAGCCCTCCTGACCGTTCAGCAGCTGGTAGGGCTCGATCCGCCGGGTCGTGAACTCGTCCTCGTTCTCCTTGTAGTAGTCGATCTCGAGCATCCGGCGCTCCTCGATCGCGCGGCTCACCATGCGGGCCACACCCGAGTCGTCGCCCTTGGCCGTCGTGATCTTGAGGCCCTCGCCGGCCGGGTCCTGGCCGAGCGCCGTCACGATCCTTTCGCGCGCCGACGCGAGCGAGCCGGCGGGGACGTGGTCGCCGAGCAGGTCGATCGCGGCCACCAGCGCCTTCGCCTCGAGCGGCAGCAGGCGCGCGGGCTTTGCGAAATTGTCGCCGTAGGGCTCCGGATCCACCTCGATGACGTCCCCGTGCACCTCGGCGTAGAGCACGTAGCTGCCGCCGCCGAAGTTGACGACGTTCAGCAGGTCGATGTCCTCGCGCAGCTCCTCCTCGGAGACTTGGAGGCTGTCGCACAGCTCGCGCACGTCGAGCTTGTCGCCCTCGCGAGCGGCCTGGATCAGGATCCCCGCGAGCGTCACCAGGCGGGCGAACCGCTCGGGACGGATCGTGGCCTCGCCGCGGCCGTCTGAGTCGAGCTCGCGCTCTGGCTCCTCCCTGGCGGGTCGCGTGGGGGCGAGCTCGATCTCACCACTATGCCGCTCGATCACGAGCTCGATCCGCTCGTCTGCCTCCTTGACGAGCTCGTCGGGGCCGAGGATGCGCGCGCGCTCGCCGAGCCCGAGGACCCAGGCGATGACCTGGCGCGAGTCCGTGTAGGGGGTCTCGAAGACGATCCCGTCGGCCGGGGCGCCTTCGACCTCGGCGGCCGGGCGGATCTCCCCGGCGTGGCCGAAGTGACGCTCCACGAGCCAGTCGATCCGATCCGAGACCCACACCCGCGCCACCTCCGCCGTCTCGCCGAGCTGCCAGTCCGTGCGTGTGGCGTAGACGCGCGCGTCGAATCCCTCGGCGCGCCGCGTGAAGTCGTGCTCGGCCTTCGACGCGTAGCCGACCTTCCCGCGGATCCGGGACAGCCGGAAGACCCGGACGTCCTGACGCTCGTGCGCGAAGCCGACGAGGTAGAACTGCCCGCCGCGGAAGAGCAGGTGGTAGGGATCGACGCGGCGACTCTCCTCGTCGTCGCGGCCGATCGTGTAGTAGTCGAACAGGATCGTCTTGCGGCGGAAGATCGCGGTCTCGACCTTCGACAGCCGCTGGGAGAGCTCTCGCCCGCCGGCGCCCGCGGTTACGCCGAGCGCCACCGTGCCGTGCTCGGGGCTCTGGAGCGGGGAGGGCTTGCCCCAGGAGAGCTGCTGAAGCGCGAGCCGGAGCGGTTCCGAGTAGGCGAACTCGCCGCCCAGCAGCGAGAGTGCCGTGCGAAGGGCGCCGAGCTCGGAGTCCGAGAACTCGATCGCCGGCAGGTAGAAGTTCTCGGGCGGCAACGAGTAGTTCTCGGCCTCGTAGTAGCCCTCGGCCGGCTTGTCCACCTTCAGCTCGATCCCGAGCGACTCGAGCTCCGCCCGATCGGCGTAGAAGCGGCGCGCGAAGGCGTCGTCGTTCATGGTCGAGTAGCCCTCGACCTCCTGCTTGATCTCGAGCGCCGTGACCGGCCGCCGCTCGGCCATCAGAAACGAGATCAGCGACAGCTGGCGGATCAGCTTCTCGGTGTCCTTGGCCATCGCGACCCAGAATATGGGCCGCGCAGCCGCGCGCTTGGCGTCGAAGGCCCGGGCGGCCGGCGGAAGCTCGCTAATTGCGAAGGTTGG
>JBPCPH010000105.1:0-3327 GCA_050999415.1 Thermoleophilaceae bacterium | reverse complement strand
CTCGCGCGCGGACATCCTCGAGCTCGGAATCGCGCTCGAGGAAGACCCCCCATTGCCGCGCTCCGCCCGCGCTGTTGCGCGCCGGCGCCCCCGCGCCCCCGCGCCAGGTGTTGAAGGCGAGGTGATGGTGGTAGCCGCCCGCCGACACGAACGCGGCGCTAGGGAACAGCGTCATCGGCTCGAAGCCGAGCACGTCGCGGTAGAAGGCGAGTCCCTCCTCGACGTCGCCCACGTGCAGGTGAAGGTGGCCGACGACGAGACCCGCGTCTGCCTGCGCCGCCGGCTCCTCGTCGGCCACGAGGGCCAGGAGGCCCTCCAGGTCGAGCGGCTTCGGCCCGATGACCGACGGGTCACGAAGGTCGCCCCACTCCGCGCGCGGGCGGTCGGCGGCCAGCTCGATGCCGTTGCCGTCGGGGTCGGGCAGGTAGATCGCCTCCGAGATGCCGTGGTCGGACGCGCCGCTGATCGCCACCCGGCCGGCGATCAGCCGCTTGGCTGCCCGCGCCAGCTCGAGCCGCGATGGGTGCAGCAGCGCGAAGTGGTAGAGGCCCGCGTGGCGCCCGGCGGGACGCGCGTTCGGCTCCTCGAGGAGGACGAGCAGGTCCTCGGCGCCCGCACCCATGACCGCGGCCGCCCCCCCGCGATGATGCTGGCGGAGGCCGATGGCGTCGCGATAGAAGCCAATCGAGCGGTCGAGGTCGGTGACCGCCAGGTGCACCGGCCCGAGCCGGAGGGTGGCCGGGAGGGTCGGCGCCGCTTCGCTGGTGTCCGGGGAAGCGCTCATCGGGGCGCTCCCTTCGAGGCTAGCTCAGGGGCAGCTTTGCGCGGTGTCCGCCCCGCGCCCGCCGCGGCAGCGGTCCCGCCCGCCGCCGCCCACCAGCCGGTCCTTGCCCGGTCCTCCGAGCAGGTCGTCGCGGCCAGGGCCGCCGCGCAGCTCGTCCGGCCCGCGCCAAGCGGCGATCGAGTCGCGGCCCTTGGCGCTGCGGGCGGTGTCGGCGCCACGCCCGGTGCAGATCACGTCGCCGCCTCCGCGGCCGGCGACCCGATCATCGCCGCGGCGGGCGAAGAACACGTCGCGACCCGCCGTCCCGACCAGGCGGTCGCTGCGGCGCGTCCCAGCGATCGTGACCTCGGCGCCCAGGCAGAGCGGGCCACCCGTTCCCGGCGACCCGCCGCCGCTGCACGCGCGCCCCCAAATGACCTCCACGCGCTCGCCCCGGTCCACCGACACCTTCTGGGTTCCGACCCCCCGGCCCGGGAGGCGGCAGCTCATCGTCCAGCGCTCGCCCGGGTGGAGCGGACGCCCCGAGGGATTGACCTGCCAGCGATACCGGCCGTTCGCGGGGACCGCAAGGCGGGTGTTCAGCACGTCCTTCACGACGCGGCCCTTTTGGCTCGTGGGCGTGTCGAACTCCTTGCGAAGGCGGAGCGTCGCACGGGCCGGGGCCACGCCCTTGATCACGCTGTGGTGGGCCGTGTTGGCGGCGCGCTCACCCGCGATCAGAAACGCCTCGCGGACGCCGAGTCCGGCGTGCTGCGTGTCGCCGACGTACTCCTCGACCACCGAGTCCGCGTAGTTGGCGTGGAAGTTCGTGCCGCGGACCTCCGGCGTGTAGCCGTAGGTGCCCTGCGAGAAGTAGTTCCAGTCCTCGGTCGCGCCGGTGATGTCGCCGAGCGTCTCGTAGCCGAGCTCGGAGGTCCAGCCGGTGGCCGCGGCCATGTCGTCGCCGAGGTCCTTCATCGCGGGCTCGTCCGGGGTCACCTTGATCACGTCGTCGAAGCCGGGCTGGCGCAGCCACTTGCCGTCGTCGGTGAACGTGTGGTTGGTGATGAAGACCGTCGGGTGCAGACCGGCGGTGAACGTACGCACGGCCTGCGACTCCGGCTCGGAATAGGGGCCGGTGCCGCGGTAACTCTGCGCGGTCCGGTCCGACGACGACCCCGACCCGCCCCAGTAGGCGCCGTAGTTGCGGTTCAGGTCGACGCCGGAGTTCGAGCGCAGCGCGCACGGCATGGCGGCCGAGCCAGGCACCGTCGGCCGGCAGTTCTTGCGCTTGTACGCCGCCTGGTCGTTGATCGCGAACGGCAGCGTGGCAAGCGAGTCGTCGTCGGCGGGAGAGGTGCCATAGCTGCGCGAGGCGATGAACCCGTCCACGTTGACTACCGGGACGATGATCACCCGCGCTCGCTCGAGAAGGCTCCTAATGCGTGCGTTGCCGTTGCGGAAGCCGCGGACGAGGTCGAGCGCGAACTCCATCGGCAGCTCGCCCGAGGGCCACTCGCGCGCGTGGTGGAGCCCCATGTTGAGGTAGACCGGCCGGCCGTCGTCCGTGCGCCTGACGTCGGTGGCGATCTCGACGCCCTGGATCGGGCGGTCCTCGAACGTCCGCCCGAGCACCACCGGGCGGACGAGCCTCGGGTTGTTCTCCGCGAGCGCCTTCATCCGGCTCGTGTAGTCGTTGTAGACGCGGTAGCCCTCGCGCCCGCTCGGGAGGGGCGAGGCGGCCGCCACCCTGGTCGCGAGCCCCTCGCTGCGGCGATCGGCCGCGTCCTCGGCGGCCAGGTCCGGGATCAGCGTGGTGGCGGAGAAGCCCGCTGCGGCCAGGCGAGCCCGCTCGCGCGCCGAGTAGAGGGCAACCGTCGCCGCTTCCTCCGAAACGTCGTGCGTGACGTCCAAGCCGAGTCGCTCGAGCCGCGCGAGCTCGGACGGCCCGGAGATCGACACGGCCTCGAGGGAGATCCGGCCGTCCGCCGGCGCGGAGGCGTCCATCTCGTAGAGGTCGAAGCGCAGCGGCACGGCGGCGGGACCGCCGCCGCTCCGCCGGCAGGCCTGCACCGCGAGCCGGTCGCCGGAGTTCACCGCGACCGTCAGCTGCTCGTCGGAGCCGAACGCGGTCGAGGCCGCGACCGCAGCGGAGCCGGGCCGGCGGAAGGCCGCGAGATCCCAGTCGCCATCTGGGCCGCCGCTAAGCGAGACGGTCACGAGCCCCCGCGCGGGAGCGGTCCAGGAGCTGCTCGCTACGCCTGGCGTTCCCGCTGCGAAAAGCCGCGCGTCGCAGGTCCGGGCGACCGCTTGACCGGCGCTCACCACTTCGTCGCCAGGCGGGGCGGCGGAGGCCGCCGGCGCGATGCACACGACCACCAGCGCCGGCACGAACGCCCTGAGAAGCTTGCTCCACCTCGGCACGAATCCCACCCAAGCCGGAAGCTAGCAGCCGCCCGGGCAACGGGGGCGCCGTTTTCACGCCGCGGCGAACGCTGTTAGCGTCGCCTCGCGATGGACTTCATGGGCATCGCCGACCGCAGCTGGCCGGTCATCCGCCGGGT
>JBPCPH010000063.1:0-5344 GCA_050999415.1 Thermoleophilaceae bacterium | reverse complement strand
ACACGCCGCTCGCGGCGCCCGACGGCGTGGGCGACCCGGCCGAGGGTGCGGCGCTGAACGACGAGGGCAAGGCCCTGATCGACGACGGGCGACCGGAGGAAGCCGTTCCGGTGCTCCAGGAGGCGGTTCAGTCGTTCCCCGAGGACACGACCGACGTCAACTACGCCTACTCGCTCTTCAATCTCGGCAACGCGCTGCGGCTCGCGGGCCGCCCAGACGAGGCGATCCCGGTGCTCGAGCGCCGGCTGGAGATACCCAACCAACGATCGGCCGTGCGCGAGGAGCTCGAGCTCGCCCGCACCGACGCGGAGTAGGCGGAGGCGCCGAACCAAGGCGAACCCACCACCTATTCGACCGGTTGGTGCTCGGCCGAACTTTGGCTTCGCATGCCGACCCCTCCGGCATCAGGCGACAGAGTTCGCATGACGCGCCGCGCGCCGAAGCCCGAACGCGGTTAGCCGCCGGGCAGCCGCCCGCCGACGAACTGGGTCATGCCGGTCAAGCGCTGGCGGACGCGCTCAAAGCCGCGCTCCTTCAGCGCGTCGACCACCTCCCAGCGTTCGAACATCCGTATTCCGGTCCTCCACTCGATCACGCGCTCGGCCGAGCGAAGCGGCGTCGAGCGTCCGCGCGTGGAGGTGAAGATCGCGATTCGACCGCCGGGGGCGAGCGCGCTCGTCATACGGTCGAGCGCCCGCTCGGCGTCGGCGAACAGGTTCAGCGCCGCGAAGCAGCAGATCGCGTCGAACGCCCCGTCTCGGAACGGCAGCTCCTGGGCGTCGCCGCGGACGAAGCCGACCTGCGGGAGCGCCTCGTGGGCCGTCGTCTCGACTGCGCGGGCGAGCATCGTCTCTGAGACGTCGATCCCAACGGCCAGGCCGTGGCCGCCGACCGCGCGGCCGAAGTCGCGCGTGAACGCGCCGGTGCCGCAGGCCACGTCAAGCACCCGCTCGCCACCGACCAGCTCCAGCATCTCGCGCGCGATGCGGCGCTCGCCGGCCATCCCGGGTCCCAGAACTCCCTTCGCGGCGCGACCGAGCGCCGGCCGCCACCACTGCTCATAGATGCGCGCCACGACGCCCGAGAGCATCAGGTCCTGGACGAGGCCGGGTGACGGCGGTGCCGACGCGCCCAGCAGGTCGAGGTAGCCGCGCTCCCCACTGCCCTGCGGGGCGCCGCCGGAAGCGAGCAGATCGAAGATCCGCTCCTGCGCGGCCGGGCGCGGCGCGGCCACTGGCTAGCCGCGCGGCTCCGGCGCGCGGATGCTCGGCAGCGCCACCTCACCCTCGACTGCGTGGCCGCGCAGCTCGCCCTCGACGGCGATCGCGTCGAGCCTCGTGATCTCACGCTCGCCCTCGACCCGCGCCGGGTGTCCAGCGGGGAGGGCCGCGATCAGCTTGCTGATGCGGTTGCGCAGCTGGAGCGCGAAATGCGGCGTGGAGGCACCCATCAGCGCGCGGACATCCTCGACGGTCGCCTCGCGCTCGGTGCGCTCGGGGAGCTCGAACTCGCTCACCGGCGGGAAGTTACCTAACGGCTCGCTACGGCCAGGAGCCTGCCTCAATACTTCTCCGACCGCGATCCGGGTATTGAGACAGGCTCTACGGCGGGACGCCGGGGCCCTGCGGCGCGGGTATGCCACCGGGCCCGATCGGCCCGTCGTCGCTCGGCGGCACCGCGTCCGTGGAGCCGCCGTCCAGCGGCGGGTCGTCGGCGAAGTCGCCGAACGTTGGCCCGCGATCGGAGGGGGACGAGCCGTCGTCCGGCGCGTCGGGCGCTGGGGCATCGTCGGGGGGCGCGCCCTCGCCCTGAACGGCGATCAGCTCGGTCAGATCGTCGACCTCGGACTGCACGGCGAGCGAGACGGTGGCCTGGTCGCCAAGGATCCATACCCGGTTGTAGACGCCCCGGTTGGGGTTCTCCTCGAAGCCCGGCTGGATGTCGAGGAAGTAGCTGCGCAGCGCCGTCGGCAGCTCGGAGACGTCGTCGGTGAGGAGCAGCGGTGCGAACGTCCCGTTGGTCGCGAGCGTCGCCGCGACCGCGGCGTCGAGCGGACGCGACGTCGAGGCGAGCGTGAAGTTGTGCCCCGGGGTCAGGAGCGCCCAGCCGAAGGAGCCCGTGTCGTAGCGGGCGAACTCGACCGCCGTCTCCACCGCGTCCTCCCCCTCGATCCGCCGGACCTGGCCGGCCACGTCGTCGAGCTCTCGCTCGACGGTCTTCGAGATGACCGACTCCGGCCCCAGCACGTAGACGTCCGGCCGGTCGTGCTCCTCGAGCGCCGCAATCGTGGCCTCCGGAAGCGCGTCCTTCTCGGTGAAGAGGACCGCGTCGCCCGAACGCGCCGCCCACGCCGCCGCCGGCATCGCGAAAGCGGCCTCCTCGGCGGACGCGAGAACGACGTTCTCTGACGGCTCACCAGCGGCCTCGGCGCTGAAGCGGTCTATCTCCGCCGCGAGCTCGAAGGCGTCGTCGCCGGAGATGACCGCGTCCTGGCGGTCCTCGGGACGCGGCACCGCGTCGCCGATCCTGATCACCTGCGCGTCCTCGGCCGCCGCCGAGCCGGGCGGGTCGAGGCGCGCGAGCGTCCCGGCGGTGACCGCAGGCAGCTCGTCGCCTTCGGTGAGGAGGATCGGCGCGCCGATCGCGTCCGAGGTGAGCACGGATGCGGCGACGCCGCCCTGCCAGTCGTCCTCGTCGACCAGGACGACGGCGTCGGGGCGGTCGCTCTCACTCGTCGCGGGGAAGACCGCGGCCGCCACGCCGGCCGCGTCTTCGGTCGCATCCCGGCCGGCCACCCGGACGGTGTTCGTGGTAGCCGTGTTGGGGAAGGTCGGCGGAGGCGCATCGCCCGGCGGCTCCGCGTCGTCACCGGCTCGCTCGAGGACCAGCTCCGGGGTGTCACCCTGCTCCTCGGAGCCGCACCCGGCCAGCGCGACGAGCGCGAGGGGGGCACTTGCGAAGAGGGCGAGCAGTCGTCGCGGCACGGCGGGTGAACATAGCGGCCACCGGTCGCGCACGGCGCCGGTGCCCGCGCGGACCGGCGTCCCCATGCGACGGTCCGGCGCGACCGCTATGCTTTCTGTCGTTGACTGACTAGTCAATCGCCTGCGTGGGTCGCGCGCATGATCCGCCGGCGGGCCGACACATAGGAGCCAGTCCGTGGACTTTCGCCTGAACGACGAGCAGCTCGAGTTCCAGAGCCACTGCCGCAGGTTCTCCGCGGAGGTCATCCGCCCGGTCGCCGCGAAGCACGACCGCGAACAGAGCGTGCCGTGGGACGTGATCCAAGAGGCGCGCAAGTGGGACCTCAACAGCCTCGAGAACGTCCAGCGCATGGGAGAAGACCCGGACGGCCTCATGGGAGTGATCTACGCGGAGGAGCTCCACTGGGGGTGCGCGGGAATCGCGCTCGCGGTATCGGGTTCCGGGCTGGCGGCGGCCGGCATCGCGTCGTCGGGCACACCGGAGCAGATCATGCGCTGGGTGCCCGAGTGCTTCGGCGCCGGCGACGACGTCAAGCTCGGCGCCTACGCGGTCACCGAGGCCGGCGCCGGATCGGACGTCAAGTCGCTGCGCACCACGGCGAAGCTCGACGGTGACGAGTGGGTGCTGAACGGCACCAAGGTCTTCATCTCGAACGGGGGGATCGCCGACGTCAACGTCGTCGTGGCCACCGTCGACCCCGCACTCGGCCACCGCGGGCAGGCCTCCTTCGTCGTGCCGAAGGGCACCCCGGGCCTCTCGCAGGGCAAGAAGGAGGACAAGATCGGCATCCGCGCATCGCAGACCGCCGAGGTGGTGCTCGAGGATTGCCGCGTGCCCGTCGACCACCTGCTGGGCGGGACGGACAAGCTCGAGCGCAAGCTCGAGCGCGCGCGCTCGGGTCAGTCGAGCGGTCGGGCGTCGAACGCCCTCGCCACGTTCGAGATGACGCGTCCGATGGTCGGGGCGTCCGCGATCGGCATCGCCCGCGCGGCGTACGAGTGGACGCTCGAGTATCTCGAGGACCGCTACGAGGAGGGCGTCCGCCTGATCGAACAGCAGCGCGTGCAGCAGGTGCTCGCCGACGTCGCGACCGAGATCGAGGCCTCGCGCCTGCTCGTCTACCGCGCGTCGTGGATGGGCCGCAACGGCGTCCCGATGACCGGCGGTCAGGGCTCGATGTCGAAGCTCAAGGCGGGCGACATGGCGATGTGGGCCACCGCCGCGCTGATGGACGTCGTGGGCCCGTACGCGCAGACGACCGAGTGCCCGCTCGAGAAGTACTTCAGGGACGCCAAGATCTACCAGATCTTCGAGGGCACGGCCCAGGTCCAGCGGCTAGTGATCTCGCGCATGCAGCGCCAGGAGTACCAGCAGCGGCTGGGCGCGGCGGCGGAGGTGCTGCAGCAGGCGCCGGGGACAGCCACCGGCGACGACGCGACCAAGCGGGAGAAGGCCGCGGCGTAGACGGACGGCCCGCGCCGGCCACGCTCGGCGCTCCCTATCCTGCGGTGGATGAGCCCGCCGCTCGCGCACGTCGGAGGCGGCACCCTGGAGCCGCTTCAGCTCGTCGTGCCGATCGCCGCGGGCGTCGCCTACCTCGTGCGCTCGCGCACGCTCGAGCGCCAGGGTCGCCCGGTGTCGGCGGCGAGGCGCGCGTCGTTCGCGCTGGGGCTCGCACTGGTGCTGGCTTCGCTCGTCTCGCCGGTGGCGCACCTGGGCGAGGAGTTGCTGCTCGCCCACATGGCGCAGCACCTGGCGATGGCGGACCTCGGCGCGCTCTTGATCGTGCTCGGGCTCACCGGCCCGATCCTCCAGCCGGTGCTCGCGATCCGCCCGATCGACCGCCTTCGCGCGCTGGCCCACCCCGCCGTCGCGCTGCCCCTGTGGGCGGTCAACCTCTACGTCTGGCACCTGCCCGTCCTCTACCAGGGCGCGCTCGCGAACGAGTGGCTCCACGTCCTCCAGCACGCGACCTTCGTCGCGTTCGGGATCAACATGTGGATGTCGCTGCTCGGGCCGCTGCCGATGCCGGAGTGGTTCGGCAACGGGGCCAAGCTCGCCTACCTCGTGTCGGTTCGGCTCGCGGGCGCGCTGCTGGCGAACGTACTGATGTGGTCGGAGGCCGTGCTCTACCCCGACTATGCGCCCGGCGAGGCGGAGTTGGGGATAGCGCCGCTGACCGACCAGGCCACCGCCGGCGTGATCATGATGGTCGAGGGCAGCGTCCTCACGATCGTCCTGTGCGGCTGGCTGTTCCTGAAGGCGGCGGGCGAGGGCGAGGAGCGCCAGCGTCTGCTCGAGCTCGCCGCGCGCACCGGGGTCGAGCTGAGCGCCCGGCGCGCCGCGCGCGCGGTGGGGG
>JBPCPH010000015.1:0-3271 GCA_050999415.1 Thermoleophilaceae bacterium | reverse complement strand
AGCAGCTCCGCGAGCTCGATCGCCACCGCGGTCTTGCCGACGCCGGTCGGGCCGAAGATCGCGACAACGGATGGGCGTGCGCCGCCGACCATGCGCTTGCTGCGGCCTCGCCGCCGGCTCAGCCGAGACGCGAGAGAAGCGGCTCCTCGCCGGCGAGCGTCGTGCTCGTCGCCGAGGTGATCTCCACGTCGGCCAGCTCGCCGGCCTGCGCGGCGCCGGTGAAGTTGACGGTCTTGTTGTGCCGCGTCCGGCCGCGCAGGCGCGAGGGGTCGGTGCGCGAGGGCCCCTCTACCAGGACCTCCATCGTCCGGCCGACGAACCGCTGCGAGCGTTCGGTCGCCTTGCGCTGAACGAGGTCCACGAGGCGCTCCATGCGCTCGCGCTTGACGGCATGCGGGACCTGGTCGGCGTGGTCGGCCGCGGGGGTGCCGCGCCGCGGCGAGAAGACGAACGTGAAGGCTGAGTCGTATCCGACCTGCTCCACCACCTCGAGCGTCTCCTCGAAGTCGCCCTCGGTCTCGCCCGGGAAGCCGACGATGACGTCCGTCGTGAGCGCGCAGTCGGGCACATGCTCGCGGATCATCGCCACGCGGTCGAGGTAGCGCCCGCGGTCGTAGGTCCGCCTCATCGCCTTGAGGACCCGGCTCGACCCGGACTGGAGCGGCAGGTGGATGTGCTCGCAGAGCGCCGGCAGCTCCGCGTGAGCGCGGATCACGTCCTCGCGCATGTCCTTCGGGTGCGGGCTCGTGTAGCGAACGCGGTCGATGCCCTCGACCGAGTCCACCATCGCGAGCAGCTCGGCGAAGCTGGCCCGCTGGTCCCCGCGCAGGTCGCGCCCGTAGGAGTTGACGTTCTGACCCAGCAGTGTGACCTCGCGCACGCCGTCGGCCGCGAGCCGCTCGATCTCGCCGACGACATCGGTCGGGGCGCGGCTCACCTCGCGGCCGCGCGTCGAGGGGACGATGCAGTAGGCGCAGACGCAGTTGCACCCGACCGAGATCTGCACCCACCCCTGAAACTCGCGCTCGCGCTTCATCGGGAGGTGTCCCGAGAAGCCCTCGAACTCGAAGTAGCCCTGCGCGGTGAGGCTCTCCGAGGTCAGGAACTCGGCGAGCTTCGGTATCTGGCCGGGGCCGAAGGCGACGTCGACGAACGGGAACTGCTCGAAGACGCGCTCCTTGAGCGACTGCGACCAGCACCCGCCGACGCCCACGACCCGCGCCGGATCCTCGGCCTTGAGGCGCTTTGCCTCGCCGAGGTGGCCGAGGAAGCGGTTGTCGGCCGACTCGCGAATCGAGCAGGTGTTGAACAGGATCACGTCGGCCTGCGACCGCGCGGGCGCCTCGCTGAGCCCGAGCGACTCGAGCATGCCCTTCATCCGCTCGGAGTCGTGCTCGTTCATCTGGCAGCCGAACGACGTGAGGTGGTACGTCCTCATCAGGGCAAAGATACCGCCGTTCTCGGCCCTCCTTCGGCTACCGCGCGTAGCCGATCGAGCGGCTCTCGCGGATGACGGTGACCTTGATCTGGCCCGGGTACTCGAGCTCGCGCTCCACGTCGCGCGCGATCTCTTGCGAGAGGATCGCCGCGGTGTCGTCGTCCACGTCCTCGGGCTTCACGATCACGCGCACCTCGCGCCCGGCCTGCATCGCGTAGACGCGGTCGACGCCGGCGTGGCGGCCGGCCACGTGCTCGAGGGCGGTGAGCCGCTTCGTGTACTTCTCGAGCGACTCGCCGCGGGCACCCGGCCGGGCGCCGGACAGGGCGTCGACGATCTGCACGATCACAGCCTCGATCGTCTGGATCTCCACCTCGTTGTGATGGGCCTCCATCGCGTGTGCCACCGCCTCGGGCTCGTCGTGCCGGCGCGCGAGCTGGCCGCCGACCAGCGCGTGCGGTCCCTCGATCTCGTGCGTGACGGCCTTCCCGATATCGTGCAGCAGCGCAGCGCGGCGCGCGGTCTTGGCGCTCGCGCCGAGCTCGTCACCGATCATCGCGGCGAGGTGTGCGCACTCGAGCGAGTGCGCGAGCACGTTCTGGCCGTAGCTCGTGCGGTAGTGAAGGCGCCCAAGCAGCTTGGTCAACTCGGGGTGGAGCGTCCCGATCCCGGCCTCGAACACGGCCTGCTCCCCCACCTCGGTGATGCGGTTCTCGATCTCCGATCGCGAGTGGTAGTAGGCCTCCTCGATGCGAGCCGGGTGGATGCGCCCGTCCTGGAGCAGCTTCTCGAGCGTGAGACGGGCAATCTCGCGACGCACGCCGTCGAAGCCCGACAGCGCCACCACCCCCGGCGTGTCGTCGACGATGAAGTCGATCCCGGTGAGGGTCTCGAGCGCGCGGATGTTGCGCCCCTCGCGGCCGATCACCCGTCCCTTGAGCTCGTCCGACTCGAGTGGCACCACGGAGACCGTGGTCTCGGCCGCGTGGCCGCCCGCGAGGCGCTGCATGCAGGCCGCGAGGATGCTGCGCGCGCGCCGGTCGGAGTCGCGCTTGGCCTCCTCCTCCGCCTGGCGGATGAGGCGCGCACGCTCGTGCCGGAGGTCACCCTCCATCTCGCGCAGGAGGATCTGCTTCGCCTGGCCGGCGCTCAGCGACGCGATCCGCTCGAGCTCGCGCACGTGGTTGCGCTTCGCGTCCTTCAGCTCCTCGGCGCCGTGGTCGACGTTGCGCTGGCGGTCCTCGAGCGACTGCTCCCTGCGGTCGAGCTCGGAGAGCCTCCCGTCGAGGCCTCGCTCCCTCGTCAGGAGCCGCTCCTCGATGCGGGCGACCTCGGCGCGCCGCTCACGCAGCTCGAGCTCCAGGCCGCTGTTTGGCTCGGCCGACACGTTCGGCGCCTCCGACGCGGCCGGCATCGCCACAGCGCTGCGGGGCGGCCCGGGTACCTCGGCCCGTCGCGCGGGGGCCGCCGCGGCGCGAGTTGCCGCCTCAGCGCTGAGAGTCGGCACGACCGGCTCGTGGGACGTCTGACCTCCCCCCTCCGCCGCCGGGACCGCCGCCAGCGAGGGGTCGGACGCGTCGGTGCCGTGCTGCGATGCCGCGCCCGGCTTCGGCCCGGGCTGATCTCCCGCGCCGGCGCCCGGGCTCGCTGCGCCGTCCGCGGCTCGTTCCCCCGGCGCCCGCGAGCGCTGCGTGATGAGCACCACGGCAACCGCGACCACCGCGGCGACGACAGCCGCCAGCACGATCTCCATCTCGCCTCTCCTATCCCGGCGCCGCGCGCCGGAGCTCGCCATCGCTGTCTGACGAGCGGTGCGTGTCGGCTATCGCAAGG
>JBPCPH010000201.1:0-5694 GCA_050999415.1 Thermoleophilaceae bacterium | reverse complement strand
GCGATCGAGGTCCGCAAGCCCGACCTCGTCGTGCTCGACCTGATGCTCGGAGACGCGAGCGGCCTCACGCTCCTCGACCGCGTGCGCGCCGCCGACGGGCTCGCGTCGCGGATCGACCCCGAGCTGCCGATCATCGTCGTCACCGGCCGCGGAGGAGACACCGACCGCGTGCGCGGGTTCACCCGGGGCGCCGACGACTATCTCGTAAAGCCGTTCAGCTACCCGGAGCTCCTCTGGCGCGTTCGGGCGCTGCTTCGCCGGACCGACCGTGGTCCCCTCCGCGGCGTAATTCGCGTAGGTGACCTGACTATCGACCCCGTGACCCGCGCAGTGCGGCTCGACGGCCTCCCCGTGCACCTGTCGGCGAAGGAGTTCTCGCTGCTGCACGCCCTTGCGGCCGACCCGACCCGAGTCTTCGGCAAGGCCGAGCTGCTCCGCGACGTCTGGGGCTACCTGGCGATCGGTAACACCCGGACGCTCGACGCGCACGCCTGTCGCGTTCGGAAGAAGCTGGCCGGGGCGAGCCGGCCGTTCATCCTCAACGTGCGCGGCGTGGGCTACAGGCTCACGGAGCGGTTGTGACGGAGCGTCGGAGACCGCGCTCGTGATCTGGATCGCCATGGCAGGTCTCGCGTTCGGGGCCGCCCTCATCGCGCTCGTGACGCTCGTCCTGTCCCTGCGCCGCCGGCTCGAGCGTGCTGCGTGCGCCGAGCACGAGCTGCGGGGGCCGCTCGCGGCGATCGACCTCGCGGTCGAGCAGGTGCGCCAGGGTCGCTCGGGGCCCGAGCTCGCCGCGGCGTTGGAGTCGCAGCTCGATCGGTCTCGTGCGGGTCTCGCCGACATGGCGGCCGCTCGCACCGGCCGGCGGACGACCGCCGCTCTCAGCCCCGTGCCACTCGAGCGTATCGCTCGCTCTACCGCATCGGGGTGGCGTCCCGTGGCCGAGCGCGCGGGCGGGCGGCTTCGGATGGACTGGCAGGCAGGTTCGGTGACGATCGCCGCCGACCGCGGACGGCTCGCCCAGGCGCTGGGAAACCTTCTCTCGAACGCGATCGAGCACGGCGGAGGCGAGGTCCGCGTGCTTGGTCGCCGTGTCGCCGGCGTCGTCCGCATCGAGATAGCAAACTCGACCCGCGACGACGGGACGCTTGGCCACGCAGCGTCGATGGCTCTCGAGCGTGACCAGGAACACGGCGCTGCGCCGGATCGCGGACGCGGCCTCGGCATCACCGCCCGGGCGGTGCGGGAGTCAGGAGGCACGCTCGAGATCTCATCCGGCGCCGACAACGGTGTCGTGACGGCGCTCGAGCTTCCGCTCGACGGACTTTGAAGCCGCGCGGCGGACGACGGCGCGCCGTGGTGATCCTCGCGTTCGCGCTGGCCGCCGGCGGGCTCGCCGCCTCGCAGGTGAGAAGCAGCATTGAGGAGGTCGAGTCGCGGGTGGGCGCGCCGACCCCGCTGGTCGTCGCGCGGCAGGACATCCGAGGCGGCACGCGGCTTGAGCCGCAGGCGCTCGAACGGATGCTCACCGTGCAGGAGATCCCCGAGCGCTTCGTGCCTCCGGACGCGCTGACGGCCCCGCAGGAGGCTGCCGGGCTGCGGGTCGCGGTGCCGCTCGCGGCAGGCAGCTACCTCACGGTCGGGGATCTCGAGACCGGCGTCGGACGGGGCGGTCCCGCCGGTCCGGTGCTCGCTCCGGGCGAGCGAGTGGTCGAGGTTCCCGTAGCCAGTGGCGCAATCGGCGCGGCGCCGCCCGGCACCCGTGTCGATGTGCTGGTCACGACAAGTCCAGAGTCGGGCGGGGGAAGAACCTACGTGGCCCTCCAGAGGGTTGAGCTCTTGGACAGCCGGGCGGCGGCTGAGGGCGTTGGCGCCGCCGGCGCCGCGCCGGCCGCCGGCGCGATGGCCGCGCTTCAAGTCACACCCGCACAGGCTGTGATGCTCACCGCGGCGCAGAACTTCGCCCAGGAGATCCGTCTGCTCGTGCGCTCGCCGGAGGATCGCCGGCGGATTGGACCTACGAGCGTCAGGGCTGCGGACTTGTGACCGCACGCGAGTTAGGGATCGTCCCACATGAGCGATAGGGCTCCGAGTCGCCGGATGGTGGACCAGCGGGTGGGGAGTGAGGGTGCCCTTGACGAGCTCGCCGGCGCCTTCCGTGACCGTCTCCTGAGCCGCGCTCGGGAAGGCGGCGGCGAGTCCGGACGCCTCGAAACCGACGTTCGCGAGCTGGTGGAGCGCGAGGTGCCCGCGCTGGCCGGTGGCGAGCGCGATCGCCTGGTTGAGCGCGTGCTTGCGCTCGCCGCAGGACTCGGTCCACTCGACGCGTTGCTCGGCGACCCCACGATCGACGAGGTGATGGTGAACGGGCCCGAGGCGGTCTGGATCGAGCGACGCGGCCGGATCGAGCGGACCCCGACGTCGTTCGGCTCCGAGGCGGACCTGATGCACGCGATCGAGCGCATCCTTGCGCCGCTTGGTCGCCGCGTGGACGAAGCGGCGCCGTTATGCGACGCCCGCCTCCCAGACGGCTCGCGCGTCAACGTCATTATCCCGCCGCTCGCCCTAACCGGGCCTTGCCTGACGATCAGGCGCTTCCGGCGTCAGGGCTTCTCACTCGATGACCTCGTGGCGGGCGGAACGCTGCCCGCGCCACTGGCGGAGCTCCTCGCCGACTCGGTCGGGGGCAGGGCTTCGATTCTCGTGTCCGGCGGTACGAGCTCAGGCAAGACGACGACCCTCAACGCGCTGTCGGGCGCGATACCGGACGGGGAGCGGATCGTGACCATCGAGGATGCTGCTGAGCTTCGACTGCGACAGCGTCACGTGATCCGACTCGAGGCGCGGCCGCCCAACCTCGAAGGCAGCGGCGAGGTCACGATCCGCCAACTGGTCCGCAACGCCCTGCGGATGCGCCCCGACAGGATCGTCGTCGGCGAGGTGCGCGGGGCCGAGGCTCTCGACATGCTCATGGCGCTCAACACCGGCCACGACGGATCGCTCAGCACCGTGCACGCGAACTCGCCTGCCGACGCACTGCGCCGCGTTGAGACGCTCGCGCTCATGGCCGGCCTCGGGCTTCCGCTCGGGGCGGTGCGCGACCAGGTCGCGAGCGCCCTCGAGCTCGTCGTCCACCAGGCGCGCGACCGCGACGGCGCGCGCCGGGTCCACTCGGTCGCCGAGGTCGTGCGTGCGCCGGGAGGAGCCGGGGTGCGTGAGCTTTACTCGTTCCGCGACGGTCGCCCCTGGTTTCGGCCGCCCGCGACGGAGGGTCTGGCGCGACGCCTGCGGCGTGCGGGCTCGGCTTCATGACCGGCTCGGCCGCGCTCGCCTTCGTGGCCGGCTCTCTCGCGGCGGTCGCGGCGGTGCGGCTTGGAGCGCCCATGGCGGCGATCGCACGAGATCGCGCACCGCGGCTCGCTCGCGCGCTGGCCGCCATGGCAGAGGTCATGCGGCGGCCGGGGACGGAGGGACGTGACCCAGCCGCCGGGGAGCGTCGTCGGCTCCTGGCTGTCTGCGCGCTGGGCGCTCTCCTGGTGGGCACGTTCGTCGGCGGGCCGCTCCTGGGTCTCGCGGCGGCCTGCGCAACGCCCGTCGCCCTCGGTCGCGCGCTTCGAACCCGGCGTGAGCGCTATCGGCGAACCGTCGCACGCGGCGCCGCTCGGATTGCAACCGGCATGGCCGACGCGATCGTGGGTGGCCACTCGCTGCGAGGGGCGATCTCGGAGGCCGCCGTGGGCATCGAAGGTCCCGCCGGGCGCGAGCTCCGTAGGGCGGCGCACGAGCTCGCGCTCGGCGCTCGGACCGAGGACGTCCTCGAAGGGATGCGACGTCGCGTGGACTCACATGAGATCGACACGATCGTCGCGGGCGTGCTCCTCCAGCGTCGCGCCGGCGGTGACCTCGCCCGTCTGCTCCGCGACTCGGCTGCCGCCTTCGACGACCAGACGCGGCTCGAGGGCGAGGTGCGTGCCGCCACCGCTCAGGCTCGGTTCACGGGGGTCGTTGTGGTGCTCCTGCCGCTCGGCGGAGCCGGGCTCGCGGAGCTCGCGAGCCCCGGTTTTCTGACCGGCTTGGCCGACGGCTTCCTGACGGCGTGGCTAGTCGGGCTGGCGCTGGCGATGCAGGTGGCGGCTGCCGCAGCCATCCGAACGCTCGGACGCGCGCGAGAATGATCGCGACGATGCTCGCCTTCCTGGCCGCTGCGCTCGCCGCCGCCGGGCTGGCGCTCGCGGTTCCGGCCGAAACGATCAAGCTGCCGTGGACACACTCTCGCTCGCAACAGGGGGGGAGGACAGCCCCGCGGACGCGGCTCGGAACGGCGGCAGTACGCGCGCTCGCCAGTCTCGGGCGCGGCCTGGCGCCGGCGGCGCGCGTCGCTGCTCCGCGCGAGCTCGAAGCTCGAATCGCCGCGGCCGGGCTGGCGGGACCCTCACGCGGCGCCCTCCCGAGGCTCGACGCGAGGGAGCTCATGGCGGTAAAGGTCGCAGCGACCGTTCTCGGTGCCGCCGGGGGACTGGTCCTCGGGGCGACAGCCCCCGGACGCCTGGGGGTGGCGCTGGCCGTGGCAGGCCCGGTAGGCGGCTTCCTGGCGCCCGACCTCTGGCTCGCCCGGCGGGCGCGCGATCGCGCGCGGCGCATCCGACAGGAGCTACCGGGAATGCTCGATCTCCTGCGGGTGACGATCGAGGCCGGGCTCTCGCTCCCCGCGGCACTGACCGCCGTAGGCGAGCGCACGCGTGGAGAGCTCGGTGCGGAGTGGCGAGTGGTGGGAGGCGAGGTAGCGCTCGGCCTTCCGCTCGCATCGTCGCTTGACGCCATGGCGAGGCGGATGCCGGTTCCGGAGATCACAGCCATGCTCGGGGCGCTCGAGCGGACAATTCGCCACGGCGCGCCGCTCGCCAACGCGCTTGCGGCTCAGGCGCGCGACGCTCGCGCGGCGCGACGCCGACGGATCCGCGAGGAGGCCGCACGCGCCGGGCCCAAGATCCAGCTCGTGGTGGCGCTCCTGCTGGTGCCCTCCGTGCTGCTCATGGTGGCCGCGGCACTCGCTGGGGCGCTGCTCGAGGGCGGTGGCTTGCCCATCGGCTAGGCCGGGGGAGGTTCGAATGGCCGTCCTCGGCCCGGACGGCGGCCGATGGTCGGGATGCAGGCTTCGTTGCAGGAATGTTTCCCGAACGCAATCGCCCATGCAGGTCGGCTGACCGGCAGAGGTCGCCCGGGCGACTCAGCTGATCAGTGACGACCCGATCGGCACGCAATGTCGCTCCACGAACGGGGTCCCGGCTCGTCAGAGGGGTCCATGGAGGGCCATCGGACGGAAAAGTGGCAAGAAGTGTCCCGAAGTGGGGCGATGTGGGCTATAGTGGCGCCGTCTTCCAGGACCGGGGTGGCGGGGCTCCTCCCACTCCGCCACCTCGGTTCCGGATGCAAACCCTTCAACCACGCGACCGGACTCGAGGACAACGGTGGCCTTCCGCGGTCAGTACGACTACTCCCTCGACGCGAAGAACCGGCTCAACGTGCCGGCCAAGTTCCGCGCCGCCCTCTCCGGGGGACTGGTTCTCGCCAAGGGCATCGAGCCCTGCGTGACGATCTGGACGCCCGAGGCCTTCGACGCGCTGACCGACACCTACCTGTCCGGCTCGAGCCCGTTGAGCCCCGACCGCCGCCGGCTGACGCGCTACTTCATGC
>JBPCPH010000138.1:0-9850 GCA_050999415.1 Thermoleophilaceae bacterium | reverse complement strand
GCCATTCGCGCACCCGCGACCTGGGGGCGGTCTGCCGCCGCGCCGACGTGCTCGTGGCGGCGGCCGGCCGCCCCGGCCTGGTCGACGGCGAGATGATCCGCGAGGGCGCGACCGTGATCGACGTCGGGACGAACCGCACCGACGAAGGGCTCGTCGGCGACGTGGACTTCGAGTCGGTCGCGGCGCGGGCCCGGGCGATCACGCCGGTGCCCGGCGGCGTCGGGCCGATGACGATCGCGATGCTGCTGCGAAACACGCTCGACGCCGCGCGCCGCGCCGCGGCGCGCTGACGCACGCCGCTCGCGCCTGACGGCAGGCGGGAGGCAAACCTTCTCCGAGAAATGGTCAGAAAGGGTGCTCAGCCGTACTGACCATTTCGCGGAGAAGCGATCGTGCACGCTCGGCGGAGGTCGCGGCGGCGGGGGCGGGGAAGCAGCGCCCTTCGCGGGCCGGCGGGCGCGGGGGCGGGAAGCAGCAAGCGCCGTAGCGGCCCCCGCCGTGCGCCGCCGCCGCTACGCTGCGCGCGATGCGTCTGACGCCTCCCCGACTGGGCGAGATCCTCGCCGGCGCCGCCGGCGCGGTGCTCCTCGTCTCACTGTTTCTGCCCTGGTTTCGAGCGACGGCCGTCGCGGCGTGCCCGCCCGGCTCGGGCTGTCCCGGCGGCGGCAACGTGGACGAGATCGCGTTCGAGGCGTTCGCGGTTCTCGACCTGCTGCTGGCGGCGCTCGCCCTCGCCGGCATCGGGCTCGTGATCGCACAGGTGGCCGCGCACGCGCCGGCGATCCCGGTCGCGTGGGCGTCGCTCACGGTCCTGCTCGGCATCGTGACCACGATCTGGGTGCTCGTCAGCGTCATCAGCCCCCCGGGCCAGACCTTCGAACCGCTGTTCGCGCTGATCGGGTTGGCTGCGTCGGCCGGCGTCACCATCGGCGCCTTGCTCAGCATGCGCGACGAGGGCTTCGGGGTCCGGCCGAAGCCCGGCATCGAGGCGACGCTGTCACGCACCGCCGATCGCGGCCCCGAGCCGCTGCCGGTCCCGGACGGCCTGAGGCCGGGGCGCCAGGAGCGCTCGTGAGCTTCCTTCGCCTGAGCCGCGGGCACGTGATCGCGGGGGTGGCTGCGCTCGTCTTGCTGCTCGTGATGGCTATGGACTGGTACTCGACCGAGGAGGGCGAGGACGCCCGCCGGACCGAGCGGATCACCGGCGAGCCCGCCCCCGGCCTCCAGGGCGACATCGACCGCGAGGTGATCGAGAGCAGCGAGACGCTCGCCGAGCTCAACGAGGACAACGCGTGGGAGGCGAGCGAGGCGGCGGACCGGGTCGTGCTGGTGCTGCTCCTGGCGACCATCGCCCTGGCCATCGCGGCCGCGGCGCTGCGGGCGGCCAACCGACCGTCGCCCGGCCCGATCGCTGCCAGCACGCTGGCGGCGGGCCTCGCGGCGCTGACCGCGCTGGCGGTGGCCATCAGGATCATCGACGTGGGCGGGTCCGAGGTGGGAGGCGAGGTCGAGCTCGGGGCGCCGCTCGCGCTCTTGGCGCTGGGCGTCCTCGCTTTCGGAGCGGCCCGCGCCGCGCGCACCGAGCGCGTCGAGCGCGAGGCAGCGCGCGCGCAGCCGGCTGCTCGCTAGTCGCGTGGCCGCCCGTCCGGCCCCGCGACCCGGCGTCCTAGAATCGCCCGCGTGATCGAGCGCGACGAAGTCCTCCACGTGGCCCGGCTGGCCCGCCTGCGGCTCACCAACGAGGAGATCGACCGGATGGCGCGCGAGCTGTCGTCGGTGCTCGACCACATCGAGAATATCGGCGAGCTCGATCTGACCGACGTGGAGCCCACCTCGCACGCCGTGCCGCTGGAGAACGTCCTGCGCCCGGACGAGCCGCGTCCGAGTCTTACGCGCGAGGAGGCGCTCGCCGGGGCGCCGGACCCGCTCGAGGGCGGCTTCGGCGTTCCGAGCCCGGGCGCCTAGATGGCCGACTCGCCCTCCGACGTCGTCGCCTTGACCGCCGCCCAGGCGGCCGACGCGGTCCGCGCGCGAGAGCTGTCCGCGTCCGAGGTCTTCGACGTCTACCGGCGCCGCGCCGAGGCCGACGACCTCAACGCGTTCCTCAGCCTCGCCGAGCCCGCGTCCCCGTCGACCGACTCCGATGCGCCGCTCGCGGGCGTGCCGCTCGCGGTCAAGGACATCTTCTGCGTCGAGGGGGTCGCGAGCACCGCCGCCTCCAGGATCCTCGAGGGCTACCGCCCCCCGTACACGGCGACCGTCGTCGAGCGGCTGGCGGCCGCGGGGGCGCCGATGCTCGGCAAGACGAACATGGACGAGTTCGCGATGGGCTCTTCGAACGAGAACTCGCCCTACGGCGCGGTCCGCAACCCGTGGAACCGAGAGCGCGTGCCGGGAGGGTCCTCGGGCGGCTCCGCCGCGGCCGTGGCGGCGGGGCTTGCTCCGTGGTCGATCGGCACCGACACCGGCGGCTCGGTCCGTCAGCCGGCCGCGCTCTGTGGCCTCGTCGGCCTCAAGCCGACCTACGGTTCGGTGTCGCGCTACGGGATGATCGCCTTCGCCTCCTCGTTCGACCAGGCGGGCCCGATCACGCGCGACGTGACCGACGCCGCGCTGCTCTACCGCCACATGGTCGGCCGCGACCCGTGCGACTCGACCTCGCTCGACCACCGCGAGGCGATCGCGCTGCCGGCCGGCGACCGGCTCGACGGCGTGCGCTTCGGCGTGCCCCCGCAGCTCGCGGCGGAGGGCGAGGGCATCCAGGCGGGCGTGCTCGAAGTGTTCGAGCGCGCGATCGAGCGGATCGAGGAACTGGGCGGCTCCGTGGAGGAGGTGTCGCTGCCCCACGCCGAGCACGGGCTCGCCGCCTACTACGTGCTCGCCCCGGCGGAGGCGAGTGCCAACCTCGCCCGCTACGACGGGGTGCGCTACGGCCGTCGCGACGGCGACGGCGATCTGGTCTCGCTGTACGAGCAGACGCGCGAGAACGGGTTCGGCGACGAGGTCAAACGCCGGATCATGCTCGGCACCTACGCGCTCTCATCTGGCTACTACGACGCGTATTACGGGCGGGCGCAGCGGGTCAGGACCAAGATTGCCGAGGACTTCGCGGCCGCCTTCGAGCGCGTGGACCTGATCGTCACGCCGACCTCGCCGAGCGTCGCCTTCCGGCTCGGGGAGCGCACCGGCGACCCGCTCGCGATGTACATGTCCGACTACTGCACGGTGCCGATGTCGCTGGCGGGCATCCCGGCGATCTCGATCCCCGGCGGCCTGTCGGACGGCCTCCCGGTGGGCCTCCAGCTGGCTGGCCCGGCCTTCAGCGAGAACCGACTTCTCGAGGCCGCCCACGCGATCGAGCTCGGGATCGGCTTCGAAGGCGTGCCGGTCGGCGCCGATGGGCGTGGCGCAGGGGAGGCGGCCGATGCCTGAGCCGGCCGCCGAGCGCCGCTACGAGCCGGTGATCGGGCTCGAGATTCACGTCCAACTGTCGACGCGGACGAAAATGTTCTGCGGCTGCGAGCTGTCGTTCGGCCAAGAGCCCAACAGCCGAACCTGCCCCGTGTGCCTCGGCCACCCCGGCGTGCTTCCGGTCGTCAACGCCGAGGCCGTGCACTACGGCCTGATGATCGGGCTCGCGCTCGATTGCCGGATCGCGCCGCGCTCGCTCTTTCACCGCAAGAGCTACTTCTATCCCGACCAGGCCAAGAACTACCAGATCTCCCAGTACGACGTTCCGCTGGCCCGCGACGGTCGCCTCGGCGACGTGCGCGTCCATCGCGCCCACCTCGAGGAGGACGCCGCGAAGCTGGTGCACGCGGGGGCGTCGGGCAGGATCCACAGCGCGTCGGGGTCCACCGTGGACTTCAACCGCGGCGGCACGCCGCTCGTGGAGATCGTCACCGAGCCGGACCTGCGCTCGGCCGCCGAGGCGGCGGAGTGGCTGCGCCTCCTGCGCGCGACCCTGAAGCGGCTCGGGGTCTCCGACGTGAACATGGAGGAGGGGTCGCTGCGCTGCGACGCGAACGTGTCGATCAGGCCGGTCGGCCAGGCGACGCTCGGGGTCAAGGCCGAGCTCAAGAACATGAACTCGTTCCGGTTCCTCCAGCGCGGGATCGAGGCGGAGATCGTCCGCCAGGAGGAGCTCGTGCGCGGCGGTGGCGAGGTAACCCAGGACACACTCCACTTCGACCCGCGCACCGGCGCGCTCACATCGCTGCGCTCGAAGGAGGAGGCACACGACTACCGCTACTTCCCCGAGCCCGACCTCGTCCCGCTCGCGCCCACCGAGCCGATGCTCGAGCGCGCCCGTGCGGCGCTGCCGGAGCTTCCCGCCGAGCGCGCGGAACGGCTCGAGCGCGAGCTCGCGCTGTCGGCGGACACCGCGCGGCTGCTCGCCTACCGCGGCGAGCTCGGCGACTTCTTCGAGGCCGCGCTCGCGGCGAACGGCGGCGCCACGGCCGACGGCGCCGCAGATGCGCGAACGCTCGCGAGCTGGGTGACGGTCGAGCTGGTGCCCCGGCTGGGCGACCGCGAGCCGGCGGACTCGCCGGTGACGCCGGACGCGCTCGCGAAGCTCGCCGGCATGGTCTCGTCGAAGGCGGTGTCGCAGTCGGCCGCCAAGCAGGTGCTCGACGCGATGGCGGAGCAGGGCGGCGACCCGGAGCAGCTCGTCGCAGAGCGCGGGCTGGCGCTCGCGGGCGCCGACGAGCTGGGAGAGATCGTCGACCGAGCGGTGGCCTCCAACCGGGACGCGGTGGAGCAGGTCCGCAGCGGCAACGGCAGGGCGATCGGCGCGATCGTGGGCGCGGTGATGCGCGAGACGAAGGGACGCGCCGATGGCGGCGAGGTCCAGCGCATGATCCGCGAGCGGATCGGCTTCTGACCCGGGCCGCCCGGCTGCCCCGAACCGCGCCATCCGCTTGCGCCGAACCCGGCCGGCGCGCGTATCATCGAGGCAAGCTCTTCCAAGGAGGCTCGCCATGGCGCGACTGATCCGGATGGACTCGACCGGCCACTCAACACTGGCCGAATGGAAGGCGGAGGACGAGGCCGCGTTCCAGCGTGCGGCAGACGCGTTTCGCGAGGAGACGGGGGCCGGCTACATCGGGATGGTGGACGAGGGGCCCGGCCGGGCGACGCACGTCCGCGAGCTGCCGCGCGAGGCTGATCTCGTCTTGATGCGCCGCCCGATCGCCGGCGGATAGATGACTGGTTCCGAGGCCGCGCCGACCGCCCCGGCGGCCGCCCCGGGGCTGCCCGAGCTCGCCGCGGTGCCGTGGCGGCGCCGCGCGAGCGCCGAGGCGCTGTGCGGAATCGGCCGGTTGTGGACGGCTTGGACGGTCGCCCTCACGGTCCCGTTCGCCGCGGTCGCCGCATTCCTGATCTACCTCGAGCCGCTGACCGCGCCGGTCGCCGCCGCGAGCATCGCCCACGCCTGGATCATCCCCGAGCTCTATGCCTTCCGCGGCGCGAACGTGGCACGACCGAAGGGAGCGCGCCATCAACGCTCCGAGCCGGTCGCGCTGGGGCTCCTCGGGGACCTGCTCGCCCACCACGAACGCGACCTCCAGCGCGCGACCGGGCTGGCGCTCGAGCGCGGGCGGCTCGGCGCGTGGCTGGTGGGGGAGGGCGGAGCGGTGCTCGTCGCGCCGGGCGGGCGACGCGTGCACTGTTTCTGCGTGGCCGCGACCGACTCCGAGCTGCCACCCTCTGACCGCATCGCCCACCTGCTGCTGGCGCTGAGAGCCGACGAGGAGGGCTTCGCGACCGTCGCCAACCACGCCTTCTCCGGGGCGCCGTGGCGGCTTCGCCGCCGGCTCGGGCGGGAGGTGAGACCGGCGCTAGACGCGGCGCGGGTCGCCACTCGCGAGGCCCCGGAAGGCGGAGAATGAGCTCGACCGGCTCGCCGCGGCCCGCCGCGACGGTCGCTGCCGTCGCGTTCGGCGCGCTCAAGGGCGAGCACGTCAACCGCGTGGACTTCCGCAACGGACGTGTCGCCGGCACGAGCCGCCTCTTCAAGGGCCGCTTTGGACGCATCCGAACGGTCGTCGAGGGGCCGGGCGGCGCGCTCTACCTCCTGACGTCGAACCGCGACGGCCGCGGCAACCCGCGCCCGGGCGACGACCGCATCGTCCGCGTGATCCCGCCCGGGTCCTAGGTCAGCACCTTGGCCTGGAACGTGGTGATCGCCGGCGGCGGCTTCGGCGGCCTCTACGCCGCGCGCCGGCTGGAGCGGGTGCTGCCGCGCGGGAGCGCTCGGGTGCAGCTGGTGACGCCGGAGAACTTCCTCCTCTACACGCCGCTCCTTCCCGGCGCCGCCGCCGGGACGCTCGAGCCGCGGCACGTCGTCGTGCCGCTGCGCGAGTCGCTCAAAGCGACCGATGTCCGGCTGGGGCGGGTGATCGGCGCGGACCCCGGCGTCTCGGAGCTCCAGGTCACGACGGCCGACGGGCGCGAGGCCGCGCTCCGCTACGACCAGCTGATCGTGGCCGTCGGGTCTGTGTCGCGTGTCCTTCCGGTGCCGGGGCTCGCCGAGCACGGGATGGGGTTCAAGACGATCTCCGAGGCGATCGCGCTGCGCAACAGGGTGCTTCAGAACCTCGAGGTCGCGGAGTCGCTCGACGACGCCCAGGCCCGGCGGCCGTATCTCACCTATGTGTTCGTCGGCGCCGGCTACGCCGGTCTCGAGGGAATAGCGGAGCTGCAGGACTACGTGGCGGACATCGTCGAGCGATACCCGCGCTGCCGCCTCGACGGTACGCGCTGGATCCTCGTCGAGGCGCTCGACCGGGTGATGCCGGAGATCGACGCGCGGCTTGCCGACTTCGCGACCCGCGAGCTGCGCGCCCGCGGCATCGAGGTGCGCACCGGCACGCGCCTCGCGCGGCTGGACGAGACCGAGGCGTGGCTCTCGACCGGCGAGCGCATCCCGGCGCGGACGCTCTGCTGGACGGCCGGCGTCAAGCCTCCCCAGCTGCTCGAGCGATTGGGCCTCGAGCTCGACGACGACCGTCGGATCAGGGTGGGCCGCACGCTGCGCGCCGCCGGGCGCGAGAACGTGTGGGCGATCGGCGACGCCGCCGCGGTCCCCGACCCGGCCGCGGGCGGGGCGCGGCCGTCGCCGCCGACGGCCCAGCACGCGATTCGTCAGTGAAGGCTCGCTGCCGACAACGTCGCGGCGGCGCTCGGCGGGCGCCCGCCGAAGCCGTTCCGCTACAAGACGCGGGGCGTCTTCGTGGACATGGGTCGGCACAAGGCGGTGGCCGAGGTGGGGGGTATCCGACTTCGAGGCTTCCCGGCATGGTTCGCGGCGCGCACCTACCACCTGCTGATGGCGCCCGGGGTGGCACGGCGACTGCGCCTGGTCGCGGACTGGACGGTCGGGCTGCTGTTCGGCCGCGACGCCGCCGAGCTGGGCCAGCTCGGCCACCCGCCGTCGCTCGGCGGGTACATGGAGACCCCCGGCTCCCCGCGCGCCGAGGCGATCGAAGCCGGGGGTGAGGCGCCGGATTCCGCCGCGTAGACTCGGCTCGGTGAGCGTCACCGGCCTTACGTTCCGCGGTGGGACCGCGGCGGACCTGAGCGACACCTTCGCGATCTCCGCCCGAAGCGCCTACCACGGGGGGGTGCGCCAGGGCATCCTGCCGGCCGGGCGTGAGCCGACGGAGGAGCAGATTCGAGACGATTGGGCCCGCCAACGCGGCCTGGTCGAGCTGGTGACCGCTCAGCCGGACGCCCGCTATGAGATCTGTGAGGACGAGGGCCGGGCTGTCGGTTACGCGCGCGTCGTCCGCTTCGGCGAGATCGAGCAGCTCACCGAGCTGATGGTCGAGCCGGGTCACCAGGACCAGGGCGTCGGGCGGGCGCTACTCGAGCGCTGCTGGCCCGGCGCGCCGACGCCCGAGCTCGGCCGGATCGTGATCGCGGCGGGCGCGCCGGCGGACCTGACGCTCTACACGGACTTCGGCGTCATGCCGGTTGCCGGTCATTGGCACATGGAGCTCGAGACCGACCGCTACCTCGAAGCTCGCGCCGGCGAGCTCGAGGACCAGAGCGGCCTTCGAGTCCATGCGCTGGAGCCCGACCACGCGATTGCCGAGTGGAACCGGCTGGAGCCGGGGGCGATCGGCCACCATCGACCCGAGCTGCACGAGTTCTTCGGACGGGACCGCTCCTGCCTGGCGCGCCTGGATGGGGAGACCGGTCACGCGAGCGCCGTGTGCTGGGTCTCGGGCGAGGGGGAAATCGGGCCGGCGGTCGGCGCCTGGCCGAAGGATCTGGCGGCGATCGTGATCTCGGCGCTCGACCGGGTCGCGCGCACCCAGGAGCCCGAGCGTCTGAGCGTCTTCACGACGTCGATCGCGTGGGGGCTGTTGGGGAGGCTGCGTGGTCTGGGGTTCCGCATCTGGTGGCCTAGCTGGATCATGTGCTCGGTGCCGCTGCCGGGCCTCGACCGTTACGCGCCGACGCGCCCGCCGCAGCTCATCTGAGCAGCATGGAGTTCCTCGTGATCCTCTTCTTCTTCGGCCTCTCCGGCGGGGTCGTGGCGAAGATCAGGGGCAACTCGTTCCTTATTTGGTTCCTGATCGCGTTCTGCCTGCCGCTGTTCGGCACGATCGCCGCGATGCTTCATCGCTCGGAGCGCCGCGAGCCGAGGCGACGCTGCGAGGACTGCGGCAATGTCATCGCCCTCCACGACCAGGTGTGCATGCGCTGCGGGCGCGACCTTGAGCTCCCGGAACCCGCGGAGTGGGCGGAAACCCGCTGGTAGACTGCGAATGCTCGGCGCGCGGGCGCCCTCGGTCGCTCCACCGCGCCGTCCTCATCCGGACCGAAGGAGAACGGCGCTGATGCGAGCGGTGGACGCGATCATGGAGAGTCTCACGGCGGAGGGCGTCGAGGTCGTCTTCGGCATCCCCGGCGGCGCCAACCTCCCGACCTACGACGCCCTCTACGACGCCGGCGTACGCCACGTGCTCTGCCGCCACGAGCAGGGCGCCGGTCACGCCGCCGAGGGCTACGCGAAGGCCACCGGCAGGGTCGGCGTCGCGCTCGCCACCTCGGGCCCGGGCGCGACCAACCTCGTGACGCCGATCGCCGACGCGGTCATGGACTCGGTGCCGACCGTGTTCCTGACGGGGCAGGTGCGCACCGAGCTGCTCGGCACCGACGGCTTCCAGGAGGCCGACACGACCGGGATCACGATGCCGATCGTCAAGCACTCGATCATGATCCAGGACCCGCGCGAGATCCCGCAGGCGATCCACGAGGCCTTCCACATCGCCCGCACCGGAAGGCCGGGGCCCGTGCTCGTGGACATCCCGCAGGACCTCTCGCGCGCCGACATCCCGTACGCGCCGATCGAGGACGTGTCGCTTCCGGGCTACCGGCCCACGACCGAGGGCAACGTCAAGCAGATCCGCTTGGCGGCGAAGGCGCTCGTCGGCGCGCGCCGCCCGGTGATCTACGCCGGCGGCGGCGTGATCAACGCCGAGGCGGCGAAGGAGCTCAAGGAGCTCTGCACGTCCGACCGCTTCCCGGTGACGTGCACGGTGATGGGGCTGGGCGGCTTCCCGGCACCGCACGAGCAGTGGCTCGGGATGCTCGGGATGCACGGCACGCGCACCGCCAACTACGCGATGGACGAGGCGGACCTGATCTGCGCCGTCGGCGCCCGCTTCGACGACCGCATCACGGGCAAGATGTCCGAGTTCGCGCCGCGCGCCAAGTTCATCCACATCGACGTCGACCCGGCCGAGATCTCGAAGAACGTGCCGGCGCACATCCCGATCGTCGGCGACGCGAAGCGCGTCCTGCCCAAGCTCACGCGCGAGTACCGCGCGCTCGA
>JBPCPH010000162.1:0-6465 GCA_050999415.1 Thermoleophilaceae bacterium | reverse complement strand
CTCGACGCCGATGCCGATCCCGATGCCCGCCCGCCCGACGGCGAGCCGGTCGTGCGTGCGACGCACTTCGAGGCTTCCTTGCCGCCGAGCGCCGACTGGCCGCGCGAGGACCTCGCCGAGGCCGGCTCGATCGAGGTCCCCGTCTTCGCTCCGGGCGAGGTGACGGCGGCCGACGCGCGCGAGCCCGACGACGACTCGGGCGCGACGGACGTCGAGGACGCCCCGGCCCCAGGGGCCCCCGTGCCCGCGCCCGAGACCCGGCCTCTGACCCCGCAGGGCAACCAGCGCACCCGCGTCGCCGAGTCCGAGGACCTGCCGTACCGGCTGCCGGCCACCGCCTTCCTCGAGCGCTCGAGCGGGCGGACGCGCGTCGACCGCCGCGACGAGGAGCGCCAGGCGGCCCTCCTGGTCGAGACACTCAGTCACTTCAACGTCGACGCGAAGGTGATCGGCACCGTGTCGGGACCGCACGTCACGCGCTTCGAGCTGCGGCTGGCGCCCGGGACCAAGATGTCGAAGATCGCGCAGCTGCGCGACGATCTGGCGTACGCGCTCGCCGCGGAGGACGTCCGGATCCTGGCCCCTGTGCCCGGCAAGCAGGCGGTGGGCGTCGAGGTGCCGAACCGCGTCCGCCGGACCGTGCACCTCGGCGACGTCTACGGGGCGGCACCGGCCGGTTCCTCGCCACTGACGGTGTGGCTCGGAGAGGACATCGCCGGCAAGTCGATCGGCGCCGACCTGGCCAAGCAGCCTCACATCCTCGTGGCCGGCACCACCGGCTCCGGCAAGTCGGGATGCGTCAACGCGATGCTCTCCTCGATCCTCCTGCGCGCCTCGCCCAACGAGGTCAAGCTCGTCCTGGTGGACCCCAAGCAGGTCGAGCTGAACTACTACGACGGCATACCCCACCTGCTGACGCCCGTCGTCACGAGCCCGCGGCTGGCGGCCAACGTGCTCGGCAACCTGCTCAAGGAGATGGAGGCGCGCTACTCGGTGATGAGCGCCGCGCGCGTGCGCAACCTGGTGGAGCTGAACGCCGCCCGTGAGCGGGCCGGCGAGCCGACCCTGCCATACATCCTCTGCGTGATCGACGAGCTCGCAGACCTGATGATGATCGCCCCGGGCGAGGTCGAGGACGCGATCATCCGCCTGGCGCAGAAGTCGCGCGCGGTCGGGATCCACCTGGTGTTGGCCACGCAGCGGCCGAGCGCCGACATCATCACGGGCATGATCAAGGCGAACGTGCCGGCCCGGATCGCGTTCGCGGTCTCCTCGCAGACCGACTCGCGCGTGATCCTCGACCAGAACGGCGCCGAGGCGCTGCTCGGCGAGGGGGACATGCTCTTCAGGCCGGCGTCCGAGTCGCGCCTGGCGCGCATCAAGGGCGCGTTCGTCACCGAACGCGAGATCGAGGAGCTCACCGAGCACTGGCGGGGGCAGGGGGAGCCGGAGCTCCAGGAGGAGTTGCTCGAGGCGGTCGAGTCCGAGGGCGAGGACCATCCCGGCGACTTCGATCCCGACGCCGACGACCTGCTGGCGGACGCGATCGCGACCGTGGTCCAGATGGGCACTGCGTCGACCTCCATGCTGCAGCGACGCCTGCGGGTCGGTTACACGCGCGCCGGCCGGTTGATCGACATGATGGAGCGGCGCGGGGTGATCTCGGGCTATGAGGGCTCGAAGGCGCGCCAGGTGCTCGTGACCGAGGCCGATCTTCCGCGCGTGCTGGACGCGCTCGCGGGGCTGTCGGCAGGAGCCGGCGAGCGCGGCGCCGAGGCCGTGGTCGAGCCGCCTGCTCGCGTGTAGCTCCCGCTGGCAGAATAGGACGGCATGCCGTCCATCGGAGAGACGCTGCGCGAGGCGCGCCTGCGCCAGGGCGTCGACATCGCGGAGGTCGAGCAGGCGACGAAGATCCGCGCGAAGTACCTGCGCGCGCTCGAGGCCGAGGAGTTCGATCGGCTGCCGGGCTCCACGTTCGTGAGGACGTTCATCCGGACCTACGCGGAGTACCTAGGGCTCGACCCGCAGCTTCTCGTGGAGGAGTACCGAGCGACCCACGAGTCACCCGCCGACGACGAGATCCAGCCGTTCACCCCGCCGTCGCCAGCGCGCCCGCGCGGCCGAGAGGGGCGCCGGCGGGGGCTGGGAGTGGGCGGCGGCCCGGGTCGGGGGACGATGGTCGCGGCGGCCGTGGTCGGGATCCTGGTCCTGCTCCTGGTGATCGGCCTGATCGGGGGCGACGGGGGCGACGGGGGCGAGGAGGGGGCCGACGAGCGCCCAGCCGGCGCGGAAGCGGACGGGTCGCGACGCGGCGAGAAGAGTCGTGGCGAGCCCTCGGGCTCGGAGGAGACCGACGTGGTGGCGCTGCGCGTCGAGCCGGCTGCCGAGACGTACCTCTGCGTCGAGACCGGCGACGGCGAGGAGCTTGTGAACGCGAACGTCACGGCGCCCGAGACCTTCGAGGGCCAGACCTTGCGGGTGCTCCTCGGCAACACCCTGGCGGTCGAGCTCACAGCGAACGGCGAGCCGGTGGCGCTCGAGGAGAGCCCCGACCCGGTGGGCCGCGAGATCACGCCGGAGGGAGACGAGGAGCTCTCCGCGGAGGAGCTCCCCTGCCAGTGAGCGCAGTGGCGGGTTTCCGGGCGCCCGGCCTTCGAGGGTGAGCGCCCGCGCAGGCATCGTCGTGACCGGGACGGAGGTCCTCAGCGGCCGCGTGCGCGACCGCAACGGTCCCTGGCTCGCCGACCGCCTGTCGGAGATCGGCGTCGAGCTGGCCCACGTGACGATCTGCGGCGACCGGCCGGGTGACATGGAGGCGCAGCTCGACTTTCTGCGCGACCAGGGCGTGGACCTGATCGTGACGAGCGGAGGGCTCGGCCCGACCGCCGACGACCTGACGCTCGAGGTGGTGGCGCGCTGGAGCGGCCGGCCGCTGCGCCTCGACGAGGCCCTCGAAGATCGGATCGCCGCGATTCTCGCGCGCCTGTCCGCCCGCTGGCGCTGGATCGACCAGGAGGCCTTGCGCGCCGCGAACCGCAAGCAGGCCATGGTGCCCGACGGCGCCGCGATCATCGAGCCGGCTGGCACCGCGCCCGGCGTCGTGGTCCCCGGGTCCGATGGCGCGGGCCCCGCTCCGGCCGTCGTGGTCCTCCCGGGCCCCCCGCGCGAGCTGCACGCGATGTGGGGGGCGGCGGTGGACACCCAGCCCTTCCGCGCCGCCGTGCGTGGCGCGACCCGCTACGAGCAGCGCATGCTGCGCCTGTTCGGCATGCCGGAGTCCGAGCTCGCCGCAACGCTGCGAAAGGCCGAGGAGGAGATCGAGCGCTTCGCCGAGCTCGAGATCACCACCTGCCTCAGGCGCGGCGAGGTGGAGGCCGTCGTGCGCTTCGAGCCCGCGTCGGCGGCGGCGAGCGACGCGCTCGTCGCCCTGATCGCCGATCGGCACGAGCACACGCTCTTCTCGACGGACGGGTCGAGCATCGACCAGCAGGTCGCTGGGCTGCTGAGCGGCGGTCGCGTCGCGATCGCCGAGTCGTGCACGGGCGGGCTGATGGCCGCTCGGCTCACGGAGCGGCCGGGTGCGTCAGAGCACGTGGCAGGCGGCGTCGTCGCGTACTCCGACGAGGCGAAGTCCGCGCTCCTGGACGTCGACCCGGGGCTGATCGCCCGCCACGGGGCGGTCTCGCCCGAGGTGGCGAGCGCGATGGCGGACGGCGCCCTGGCCCGCTTCGCCGCCGACGTGGGCGTGGCGATCACCGGCGTCGCCGGTCCCGGGGGCGGCACCGAGGCGAAGCCGGTGGGGTACGTCTGCTGGTGCGTCGCCGGCTCGGATGGGCGGTCGATCGCGCGCGACCTCCAGGTCCCGGGCGACCGCGCGGAGATCCGCGACCGCTCGACCACGGTGGCGATGCACCTGCTGCGTCGGCTCCTGCGCGGCGAGGAGGCGCCGATCTGAGGCGGCTGACCGCTCCGCCGGGGCGATGTCACCTTCCTCTTGAGAAATGGTCTCTGAACAGGTCTTTCCAAGAGACCATTCTCGAGAAGAGATGCACGAACCGGCGGACGCGCGGCGAAGCGCCAAGGACCCCGAGACCCCGCGGGTTCGGCTCTTCGTGGCCCTCGACGTGCCCGAACCCACGCGCGCCGCGATCGTCGCGTGGCGCGATCGTGCCATCGCCGGCCGCGACGAGCTCCGCCCGGTGGCCGCCGCTTCGCTCCACGTCACGCTCTGCTTCCTGGGCTGGTGCGACGAAGGGCAGGCTCCAGCCATCGCCGAGACGGCACTCCGCGCCTGCGCCGGGCTCCAGGCGCCGCTGCTGCGGCCTCGCGCGCTCGAGCCGGTGCCCCGGCAACGGCCGCGCCTTCTTGCACTCGACCTCGAGGACGCCGGCGGCGCGGCCGGCGCGGCCCAGGCCGCGATGTCGGACGCGCTGGCGTCGGCCGGTCTCTACGAGCCCGAGTCGCGCCCGTTCTGGGCGCACCTGACGCTCGCGCGCGTCAAGCGCGGCGCCCGAGCCGCGCCGTTCGAGGCCGATTCTCCGCCCGGCGAGCCGTTCGAGGCCTCCGACCTGACGCTCTACCGCTCGACGCTGCGCCCGCAAGGGGCGTTCTACGAGCCGCTGGCGCGGACGCGGCTGAGGTCCTGAGGCGCCTCAGCGCATCATCTGCATTCCCGCGCCGTGGCCGCCGCCCCCCTCGTGCATCCCGCCGTCCGGCTCGGCGAACCCCGGCACGTCGGCCGGAACGAACGCCACGCCGAGTCCGAGCACGAGCAGCAGCACGGCCACGGTCCTGCGCGCGGCGGCCGGCCACGGCAGCAGCTTCTCGCCGGCGATGCACGCCGCGACCAGCGCCATCCAGCCGAGACTCATCACGCCGACGGCGAACAGCGCCGCCATGAGCGCCCAGCAGCAGCCCAGGCACCAGGCGCCGTGCCGAAAGCCGAGTTGCAACGCACCTGTCCGGCCATCGCGCCAGCGCTCGGCGAGGAACATCATCGGGCTGCGGCACTTGACCAGGCAGGCCCGCTTGAGCGGTGTCAACTGGTAGAGGGCCGCGGCCACGATCACGCCTCCGGTCACGTAGCGGCCCGCCTCGTCCCAAGCCAGGAACGCGGGGTCGGTGGCGCGAACCAGCTCGAACAGACCGTAGGCGGCCACTCCCGCCGCCGTCCACACGCAAAGGTAGCTGGCGACGAACAGCCCCGTCGCGTCAGTCGCCGCTCCCTTTCCGCGCGCGCGATGGCCCTCCCGGAGGCGGTCGTACATGAGCACGGTGGGAGCGACCGCCGGGAACATCATCGCCGCCATCATCACGACCCAGACCGTGATGTAGAAGCCGAGGCCTCCGAGGCCCATCCCCGGCATCGACTCCATGGCGCCCATCCGGTCATTCGTGATCAGCCAGGCCGCCACGGCGAGCGCGAGCAGCGCGCCGAGCAGCGCGAGCTGGGCACGCTCGAGCCGAGGTGGCGCCGAGCGGCCGCTCAGCTGGGCTGCTTCCAAGGCTAGGCCGCCCAAGAGAACGGATTGGCGAAGCCGGAGCCTCCTTCGAAGGCGAAGTCGATTCCAAACGCGCTGACGTGGGACTTGGTCGCCTTGGCGATCGTGAGGTCGTCGCCCGCCGGATGGAAGATGCCCACGAGCCTCGCGGGCTCTCCGTTCTCCTTGCCGAAGGGAACGATCTCCTTCACCTCCACCTCGCCGTCATCGCCGACCTTGATGCGGTGGGTGCCGTTCTCGTGCGAGAGCTCCATCTGAACGCGCTCCACACCCAGCTGCTCTCCGACGAGCGGCCCGAGTGCCTCCATCGGCCCGCCGAGCTGGCCGCCGAACACCGCCCCCAGCTTGCCCGCCTGCTCGTCGGATGCCTGGTCGTCGATCAGTACCCCGAGGCGCCAGTTGCCCTCGCTCATCACCTTGGGGGTATCCACCATCGCTGCGACGGTCAGGCCGCTCACGTCCACCCCATCGACCTCGCCGGACTCGACCTGGAACACCAGAAACGCGTTGCAGCGGTCGCGGTCCGCGCCGAGATCGAGGGAGACGGTGCACGGGCACGGCACGTCGCACGAGCAGTTCTCGAAGTACTGGCCCTCCAGCTTCCAGGCCATGCTGTCCTCCTCGGTCGCTTGGGCTGATCCTCTCCTCGCGAGTTCCCGAAGTCAAGGCCCGGGTCGCGAAACGGGACGAACGTCGTCGTCGGTGCCGTAGTGCAGGGATCGTCGCCAACCGGTGGCAGACCCGTAACGCAGCGCGCCGAAGGCGTCCGATCCGCTCACTACGTTTGCGGGCTCAGCGAGTAGAGGAGCAACCGATGGACAAGGAGCAGGAGAAGGCCGCCAAGGCGCGTGACTCGGCGCTGTCGAGCGCCCTGACCCAGATCGAGCGCCAGTTCGGCAAGGGCTCGATCATGAGGATGGGCGACGAGGACGCCATCGTCGGCGTCTCGGCGATCTCGACCGGG
>JBPCPH010000109.1:0-3238 GCA_050999415.1 Thermoleophilaceae bacterium | reverse complement strand
TCCTGGCCGACGCCCACGGCGGGGTGGTCCACCTGTTCGAGCGCGACTGCTCGGTGCAGCGGCGACACCAGAAGCTGATCGAGGAGAGCCCGGCGCCGGCCGTCGACGCGGAGCTGCGCGAGCGGATCGGTGCGATCGGGGTCGAGGCCGCGCGCGCCGTCGGCTATCGCTCGGCCGGGACGGTCGAGGGGCTGCTCTCCGACGGCGAGTACTTCTTCCTCGAGATGAACACCCGCGTCCAGGTCGAGCACTGCGTGACCGAGATGACGACCGGGATCGACATCGTCCGCGAGCAGGTGCGGATCGCCGCCGGCGAGCCGCTGTCGTTTCACCAGGACGACGTGGTGCTCCGCGGTCACGCGATCGAGTGCCGGATCAACGCCGAGGACGCGTCCAAGAACTTCGCCCCCGCGCCCGGGACGATCGGCGCCTACCGCGAGCCGAGCGGTCAGTTCGTGAGGGTGGACTCGGGCGTCGAGGCAGGCTCGGAGATCAGCCCCCTGTACGACCCGATGGTCGCGAAGCTGATCGTCTGGGACGCGGACCGCGAGGCGTCCACGCGCCGGATGCGCCGCGCGCTGGGCGAGTTCGAGGTCGGCGGGCTGAAGACGCTGATCCCGTTCCACCTCGCGCTGCTCGACAGCGACCAGTGGCGCCGCGGCGAGACCTGTCGCGACCTGGTCGAGGACAAGGCGTGGCTGAAGCAGCTCGCGTTTCCCGCGCCGGTCGAGTCCACGGGCGCGGACGACGAGGAGCCCGCGCTCGAGCGCGACTACGCGGTCGAGGTATCCGGGAAGCGCTTCGAGGTGAAGGTGATAGGTGCGGCGATGGAGAACGGCGCCGGCCCTGCTGCCGGGGCGGCGGGCCGCAAGCCGCCGAGGCGGCGCGAGCGGTCGGGCGGCGGAAGCGGCGGCGCTCCGGGCCAGATCGTCTCGCCGCTCCAAGGCACCGTGCTCAAGGTCGCCGCCGAGAAGGGTGCGGAGGTCAAGGAGGGCGCGCTGATATGCGTGATCGAGGCGATGAAGATGGAGAACGAGATATCGGCGCCCGTCGCCGGCACTGTGGAGGAGCTCGGAGTGTCCGAGGGCGGATCGGTGTCCACCGGCGACACGATCGCGGTCATCAAGTAGCCGATCACGCCTCCGAGACCGGCGCCCTCGCCGCCGCTGCGATCCTGTGCGGGTGAGCTCCTCTCGCCGGTTGCTCCTGCCACTCGTCCTCGCGACGATGGCGACCCAGGCGAACATCGTGATCCTCAGCCCGATCATCATCGAGGTCGGCAGCGAGCTCGAGGCGTCGGTCAGCGCGGTCGGGCAGGGGCGGTCGATCATGGCCGCGGCCGCGGTGCTCGCCGCGCTTGCGATCGGACAGGCGATCGACCGGATCGGCGTCAGGCCGCTCCTGATCGCCGGCGGCGCGCTGGGCGCGGCCGGCGCGATCGCGACCGGCGCCGCGCCCTCGCTGCTCGCCTTCCACCTGGCACACGCGCTGGTCGGCCTGGGGGTCGCCTGCCTGCTCTCGGCGGGGTTCGCCGGCGTAGCGGCGTTCTTCGACGAGCGCCGCGCCGGAAGCGCGATGGGCTACGTGGTGGCCGCGCAGTCGGTCGCGTGGATCGTGGGCGTTCCCGTGATTGGGGTGCTGACCGACGCGGTGTCGTGGCGGGCGGCGTACGCGGTGCCCGCCGCGGCGTGCCTGGCGGCGCTCGCGGCGGCGGCGCTCCTCCTTCCGCGGGCGACCCACGCCGCGGAGCCGTCCGGCGGCGGCGAGCCGGCCGGCGTCCTGACCGTGCTGCGCCACGGCTCCGCCCGCCGCTGGGCGCTGGCCGAGCTCGTGGCCTACTCCGCCTGGACCGCCGAGCTCACCTACGCCGGTGCCTTCTACGTGCAGAGCTACGGCGTCGAGGAGAGCGCGGTCGGCTTCCTGCTCGCGATCGGCTCGGTGGCGTTCATGCTCGCGTCGCTCGGGACCGACCGGCTCACGCGGCGGTTCGAGCGGCGCCGGCTGATCGTGCTCGCTTCGCTCGGCATGGGCTTGATGCTGGTGCCGGTGCTGAACCTCACGCCGGTGGTGTGGTTCACGCTCGCGCTGTTCTGCGTGATGGCGGTCTTCGCCGGCCTGCGCAGCGCCGGCGCCAGCTCGCTCGGCCTCGATCAGCTGCGCGCGCTTCCCGGGAGCATGATGGCCGCGCGGACGGCGAGCGCGCAGCTCGGCTACATGCTCGGGGCGGTCGCGGGCGGGGTCGTGCTGGCGCTGGCCGACTTCGGCGCGCTCGGCTTCGTGCTGTTCGGAGCGATGGCCGTGGCCGCGGGGCTGATCGCGCGGGTGGACGACCCGCTGTCGCGGTCGGAGCCGGCTGCTTCCGGCCCAGGGCGGGCGCCGGAAGGCACCGCGGCCACCCAGGCCGCCTCCTGATCGGGGAGCGACGGCGTGCGCCTGGTCAGCTTCCGCGACCCCGTCGGGGAGACCCGCGCCGGTGAGCTCGAATCCGACCCGCGGGCGGGCGACCGCGTCCACGAGCTGGCAGCCCCCTCGACGCTTGCGTGGCTGGCCGGCGACGAGCGCGAGCGGACTGGCCGCTCGCAAGCGTTCGACGAGGTCCACCTGCTCGCGCCGGTGCCGGACCCGCCGAGCGTGCGCGACTTCTTCGCGTTCGAGGGCCACGTGGCCGCGGGCTTTCGCCGCCGCGGGACGGAAATCCCGGCGGCCTGGCACGAAGCGCCCGCGTTCTACTTCTCGAACCCGGCCTCGATCCACGGGCCGGGCGAGCCGGTCCGCCGCCCGACATCCACGCAGATGCTCGACTTCGAGCTCGAGATCGCCGCGGTCGTGGGCCGGGACGTAGAGATCGCAGGCTTCATGCTGATGAACGACTGGAGCGCGCGCGACATCCAGGCGCACGAGATGACCGTCGCGCTCGGCCCGCACAAGGGCAAGGACTTCGCCACCAGCCTTGGCCCGTGGATGACCACGCCGGATGAACTGCGCTACGAGGGCGGCCGGCTGCACCTCGAGGCCACCGTGACCGTCAACGGCCGCGAGGTCGCGCGCTCGAGCGCGGCCGAGCAGCGCTATTCCTGGCCCGAGCTGGTGGCGCACGCGGCGCGCGACACTCGCCTGCGCCCCGGCGACGTGCTGGGCTCGGGCACGCTGAACGGCGGCTGCCTGCTGGAGCTGGGGCCGCTCGCCGGCGATCGCTTCATCGAGCCGGGCGACACGGTCGAGCTCAGCGCGCCGGGCC
>JBPCPH010000049.1:0-6728 GCA_050999415.1 Thermoleophilaceae bacterium | reverse complement strand
ACTGGATGTAGATCGGCGTCTGGACCGGGACCTGGTCGTAGAGCTCGATCACGTCCGGGATCGCCATCCGGATGCAGCCGTGCGAGGCCGAGCTCCCGAGCGACGCGACGTCGTCGGTGCCGTGGATCCCGGCGCCGTCGTAGATCCCGAGCCAGCGCTCCTTGAGCGGGTTCTCCGCCGTGCCGCCCGGGATCACCTGCCCGGCGAGGCTCCCGCCCCACTCCGGCACGCTCCAGGCGGGGTCCACCGCCTTGTTCTGGATGTGGTAGAGGCCCGTCGGAGTCTCGAAGCCCACCGAGCCGACCGCGATGGGATAGCTCTTGACGAGCTCCAGGTCCTTGTAGAAGCGAAGCTCGTACGAGGCCCTGTCCACGGTCATGTAGTACGGGAACTCCTCGGCGAGCTCGGCCTGGGTAACGTCCGGCTTGACGGTGTCGAGGGTCGCCCTGACCTGGACGTTGCGGTCCGGGCTCTCGAGCTGGGCGACGACCCGGCGCGTCAGCTTCTTCGACTTGACCTCGACGCCGTTCTCGGCCGCCACGGTCTCGAGCCCGGTGCCCGAGGGCGTCACCGCGGCCTCCTGAGGCGAGCGGTTCATCTCGTCCTCGACGCTCGCGACGAGGTCCTGGACCGCGTCGCGGGAGTAGGTCACGCGCGAGGGCAGGTCGGCATTCAGGGTGCCGCCGGTCAGGTCGCGGAGGGTCCGGCTGAGGAGGTTGCCCTCGCGGCTCTCCGCCAGGGCGTCGTTGACCATCGCGCGGAGGTCGGTGTCGACCTTGGCCTCCTTAGCCGACAGGTCGAAGCGCTCGTCCCCGGCCTTGACCTCGATCGTCTGCTCGAGCGGCCGCTTGATCTCGGCCGCGAGCTCCTCGCGCGCCTCGTCGGTGGTCATGCCGCCGACGTCTACGCCGCCGACCGTCACGCCGTCGGCGATCATGTCCTCGCGCGAGGAGTCATAGGCGTAGACGCCCACCGCGCCGGCGAGCAGCAGCACGACGACTACGACCGCGAATACGAACGGTGCCTTGCCCATCCCTAAGGGATTCTACGCAGTGAGACCGACGGGCGACAACACGCACAGGTTGCGTGCAACTTGACTTGCGAGTCTCAATTGGCGCCGTTCTCGGCTCGCACGAGCGCCTTGTCGATCGCGGCGAGCACCGTTCGCCGGTCCCGAGAGCGACACTCGTGCTCGCGCAGCGCGGCGAGTTGCGGCGGCTCGAGCGCCGCGACCATCGGCACGATCTCGCTCGCGTTGAGGTCGTCGTAGCCCTCGATGGCCGGCGCGGCCTGCGCCTCGCCGGGGCCGCGCCCCAGCTCCGCCGCCTGGCCCGAGCCCGCGCGGTCCTCACGGCGGCGGGCGTCGCGCACGTTCGGGCTCCAGCGCAGGAACTCCTCGACCTCGCGCTCGTAGCGGTACGGCTCCTCGACGGCGCGCAGGATCGGGTGGAGGCGGAGATGCTCGGAGAGCTTCAGGACGCTCTCGCGGCTGGTGTAGCGGTAGCGAAAGCCGGTCGCCTTGAGCTTGCGGTTGTCGACCCCCCTCCCGAAGCGGAGCTGACCGAGCATCTCCGGCGGGATGTGCACGCCCAGCCGCCGGGCGACCGCGGCGGCGACGCCCGTACCCCACGGGGACAGCACGGGCGCATAGCTCTTGCCGAGCATGCCCGCGACCTCGGAGAGCGCGAGCACGCCGTCGCCCGCGACGTTGAAGATCCCGGGCTGCTGGTGCTCGACGACGTGCGCGAGCGCGTTCACGACGTCGTCCTCGTGGACGAACTGGTAGCGCGGGTCGAAGCCGAGAATCATCGGGACCGCGGGCAGCGCGAGCAGTTTGGTGTGAGAGGTGCGCACGTCCGGGCCGAGCACGTTGGCGAAGCGCAGCAGCGTCACGAGCGTGCGCGGGTTCTTCTCGGCGAAGTCCGCGACCGACGCCTCGGCCTCCACGATGTCGCGCTCGATCGGCGTGCCCGGGGCGTGCGGCCGGGTCATCTCCTCGGTGAAGAAGGCGGGGTCGTCCTGGGCGGAGCCGTAGTAGTGGGCCGACGACTTGAAGACGAACTTGCGGACCGTGGAGCCCGGTCCGCCGCATGCGGCCAGGACATTCATCGTCCCCATCACGTTGTTCTCGTGCGCGGCACGCGCCGGGACGGTGGTCGAGTCGACCGTGAGGCGGGTGTCGATCACCGTGTCGATCTCCGCCGCGATCACGACCCGGCGCAGCAGCGCGTGCTGGGTGCCCACGCGCACGAACTCGGTCCGTTCGAGCTCGCGCGTCGGGTCGCGCGAGTCCACCCCGATCACGCACTCGATCGAGGGATCGCGCTCCAGGCGCTGCGCGAGCAGGCCGCCCCAGTAGGTCGAGAGCCCGGTCACGAGGATGCGGCGAGAGGGCGGCGCGTCCGGCGCCCCGGCCGGGCCCGGGCCGCTGCGCCGCGCCGGCGCGGCGCTGGCCGTCATCAGCCGAACCAGACTGACTTGCGCGTCTGCACCATCTCGAACAGGTTCTCCTGAATCCGGGTCCTGACCTCGTGCGCGACCGACTGGACCAGCGACTTGTCCTCGTGGAGGAACTCGCTGTCGAAGTGGATCGGCTCGAGGAAGCGGACCTTGAACTTGGCCGGCAGGTAGCCGAGCATCCCGAGCATCCCGAAGTGCGGGAAGGTCGGCGTGATCGGGAAGTAGAGCAGCCCGGTGAGCCGCTTGAGCGCGCCGACCTGGGCGAAGATCGGCGCCGCCTCCTCCGCCCCGACCACGCAGACCGGCACGATCGGCGCCTGGGCGCGCATGGCGGCCTCGACGAAGCCGCCACGACCGAAGCGGCGCAGCTTGTAGCGGTTCTTGTAGAGCTTCTCGGTGCCCTTGCGACCCTCCGGGAAGACCAGCACGAGCTCGCCCTCGTCGTAGAGCAGGCGCTGCACGTTGGCCGGGTGGGCGGCCACGCAGCCGACCTTCGGGACGAGCATCGAGAAGCCCGGGTAGCCCTTGAAGAAGTGCTCGACGGTGATGTGGAGCTGGCGCGGATGCGAGTGCTCCTCGCGGATGCTCTTCGCGATCATCGGCGCGTCGGGCGGGAGCGCCCCGGAGTGGTTCGACACGAGCAGCGCGCCGCCCGAGGCGGGCACGTTCTCGACGCCCTCGACCTCGCAGCGGAACCAGTAGTTGTAGAAGAAGTCATAGAGCGTCCTGTCGAAGAGCCCTTCGATCCGCTCCGAGCGGCCCCAGTCCGAGAGGCGGCGCTCGGGCTCGACGCCCGGGAGATGCTCGCGAAGATCCTCGTCGCGGCGGACGGGAAGCGGGCCCGGGATCGCGCTGCCGCCCTCAGGCAACACCTCGTCCACGCGCAGGCTGCTGCGTTGCTCGTCCGCCACCGGGCGATTGTGGCAGCTGGTCAGAGTAAGCGCCCCGGCGCCCGGTACGGTACGCCGGATGGCGGGAACCCTCCGCTCGCGAGCGCGCCAGACCACCCGTCGCGGCGTGCAGCGGGCCGCGCCGGCTCGGGTGGCCCCCCGCAACCTCAGCGCCTCGGCACGCCGCGCGGCCCGTAGCCAGCTCGACGGCGTCCTCCCCTCGAGCGCCTACCCGGCGACCCCCTGGGCCGCGCGACAGGCCGACAGCGACTACGGGCAGCCCGCCACGCCGAGCTGGCGCGAGATCGACTGGTCGGACCACGTCCGGCAGGTGGAGGTCGAGGGCCGGACGGTGCGCTACGTCGACCTCGGCGAGGGAGACGCCCCGCCGGTCGTGTTCGTCCACGGACTCGGCGGCAACTGGCAGAACTGGCTCGAGAACCTGCCGCGGGTGGCCGAGGGTCGCCGCGCGCTTGCCCTCGACCTGCCCGGCTTCGGCGAGTCCGCGATGCCGACAGCGAAGCTCTCGATCTCGGGTTACGCACGGATCCTGGACGCCTGGCTCGATCGGCTCGGCGTAGGCCACGTGGCCGCGGTCGGCAACTCGATGGGCGGGTTCATCGCGGCCGAGCTCGCGATCCGCTACCCGGAGCGCGTCGAGCGCCTGGCGCTCGTCGCGGCCGCGGGGATCTCGATCACCAACCTGAGGCGCCGCCCGGCGATGACCGTCGCTCGCGCCACGATGGTGATCGGCGCCCTGACCGCGTCGCGCAGCAGGGCGATCATCGCTCGCGAGCGGCTGCGCCACATCGTGATCTCACCGATCATCCGCCACCCGACGTTGATCGCCCCCGATCTCCTGTTCGAGGTCATGCAGGGCTCCGGAAAGCCCGGCTACATCGACGCGCTCGACGCGCTCACGAGCTACGACTTCCGCGACCGCATCGGCGAGATCCGCGCCCCAGCACTGATCGTCTGGGGTCGCGAGGACGTCCTCGTGCCGGTCAACGACGCCGACGAGTACGAACGGCTGATCCCGAGCTCGCGGCAGATCGTGATGGACGACACCGGGCACACTCCGATGCTCGAGCGGCCCGAGCACTTCAACCGCTGCCTGGTCGAGTTCCTCTCCGACGAGACGCTGGTGGAGACGACTCCAACCGAGGTGGACGCGGCGGAGGTGGACGCGGCCGCGAACGGCCGCCCCGCTCCCGCCGCCGAGCGGCGCCGCCCGGCCGAGCGTCAGTAGGTCAGCGCGCCCTCGGCCGCCGAGCCCACGTGGCGCGCGTACTTCCCGAGCACGCCCGACTCGTACGCCGGCGGAGGCGGCTCGTAGGCCTCGACACGACGCCGGATCTCGTCGGCGGGCAGCTCGACGTTGAGCTCGCGCGCCGGAACGTCGAAGACCACGGCGTCGCCGTTGCGGATCGCCGCAATCGGGCCGCCGCGGGGGGCTTCGGGCGCCACGTGCGCGGCCATCAAGCCGTGGGTCGCTCCCGAGAACCTGCCGTCGGTCATCAGCGCCACCGAATCGCCGAGGCCCTTGCCGACGAGGGCGGCCGTGACCGCGAGCATCTCGCGCATGCCGGGTCCGCCGGCCGGTCCCTCGTTGCGGATCACCACCACGTCGCCGGCCTCGATCCGGCCGGCCTTGACCGCCCCGAAGGTGTCCTCCTCGCTCTCGAACACCCGCGCCGGCCCGCGATGATGCGTACGGCCGTGCCCGGCGAGCTTGACCACGCACCCGTCCGGCGCCAGGTTGCCGCGCAGGATCGCGAGCCCGCCGGTCGGCTGGATCGGGTCCTCGAGCGAGCGCACGACCTCCTGGCCGTCGGCTTCCTCCGCCTCCGCGACCTCCTCGCCGAGCGACCGCCCGGTGACGGTGGCGGCATCGGCGTGCATCAGGCCGCCGTCCACCAGCCGCTTCGCGACCAGCCGCAGGCCCCCGGCCCGGTAGAGGTCGGTGGCGACGAAGCGGCCTCCCGGCTTCAGGTCGGCGATCAGCGGCGTGCGCGCGCTGACCCGGTCGAAGTCGTCGATCGTCAGCCCGACGCCCGCCTCGTGCGCGACCGCCAGCAGGTGGAGCACCGCGTTCGTCGACCCGCCGGTGGCCGCGACCGACGCGATCGCGTTCTCGAGACCCGCTGTCGTGATCACCGCGCTCGGGCGCAGGTCACGTTCGATCAGCTCCAACAGCAGGCGGCCGCAGCTCTCGGCCACCTCGCCCTTGCGGCCGTCCTCGGCCGGCACCATGCCGCTGCCCATCGGGGAAATGCCGAGCGCCTCGAACGCCAGCGCCATCGTGTTCGCCGTGAAGTGGCCGGCGCAGGCGCCGGCGCCGGGCAAGGCGACCGCCTCGAGCTCCGCCAGGTCGGCGTCCGACATGCCGCCGGCCGCATGGGCGCCGACGGCCTCGAAGACGTCCTGGATCGTCACGTCGCGGCCGCGGTAGCTCCCCGGTGCGATCGAGCCGCCGTAGAGCATCAGCGCCGGAACGTCGAGGCGCGCCAGGCCCATCACGCAGCCGGGGATCGTCTTGTCGCAGCCCGACAGCGCCACCATGCCGTCGAACTGGTGGCCGCGCGCCACGAGCTCGATCGAATCGGCGATGACCTCGCGGCTGACGAGCGAGGTCTTCATGCCCTCCGTCCCCATCGTGATCCCGTCGGAGACGGCCACCGTGTTGTACTCCATGGGGGTGCCGCCGGCCGCGCGGACGCCGTCCTTGACGCGCTCGGCGAGCCGGCGTAAGTGGAAGTTGCAGGGCATCGTCTCGGTCCACGTGTTGGCGATGCCGACGATCGGACGCGCGAGCGCCTCGGCGTCGAATCCGATGCTCGCGTAGTAGGCGCGGGCGGGCGCGCGGTCCGGCCCCTCGACGACCGCCCGGCTGCGCAGCCGGCGCTCGGTGCTCACGAGCTGGAGGTGGCCGAGGCGGGGGCCGAGGCGTGCCGCCGCCCGGTCATTCGCGCGATGCGACCCGGCCGCCTCCGCGCCGCTGGCGCTCCCACTCGGCCAGGCGCCAGATGTCGCGGCGCACCCGCCCGGGATCGACCTGGCGACCGGGGAGGTGCATGTTGGCGCTCGCGACGAGCCGCCGCTCGTCGCCCGTAAGCGCCATCCACTTGGCCAGCACGTCGTCGGAGTCCGGGAGCCGCGAGACCGAGAGCGACGACGCGAGCTCAGGGAACTCCACGCAGTACTCGCTCAGCAGCTGGCGGGTCTCCGGCACGAAGGCCACGAGCGGCTTGTGCGGGTAGATCAGGTAGGCGTAGGCGCCGCTGGGCCCAGGCGCGCCGCCGGTCGCCTCGCCGCCGCGCGCGGTCGCGCCCGCGGGGCTCAGGTTTCCGCCCGGAGGCCGGCCGCGGTCCCGCGAAC
>JBPCPH010000170.1:0-4810 GCA_050999415.1 Thermoleophilaceae bacterium | reverse complement strand
CAGTACAGCCGCAGCGCCTCGTCGTCTTGGAGCGACAGGAGGAGCGTGAAGGCGCCGAGGTCGCGGTGCGTCCCCACTTCGGCGGCGCCCCCGTTGGCGAGCGCCTGCACCTCGAGCGCACAGCGCGCCTCGTGAAACGAACGCCTGAGCGCGGCGACGGGCGCCGACCGGCTCACCGCGGCTCGCGCCGGGCCTACCTTGCCGGTCAGCTCGCGGCGCGCCGTCCGCGCCAGCTCCATCGGATCGGCGTCCGCTGCGTCGAGCACGGCGCAGAGAAGCTGGTCGCGCGTGGCCACGAGCGCGCCTACGCGCGCGTCGGCCGCCACCCGATCGAGCACCGGCTCGCCGGCGCCCGGGTCGTCGAGCGCGAACACCGCCACCGCCGCGGTCTCTGAGATTCCGAAGGGGCGCAGCCGGCGCGCGAGCTCGTCCGGCTCGAGCCGGCCGGTAAGGGCCTCCGCGAGGACGTCGCCCGCCAGCCGGCGCTCGGTGTCGCGCGCCACGCGAAGCCGCATCAGCTCGAGCGCCACGACCGTCACAGCCTGCTGGAGGATCAGCCGCTCGAACTCCCCGAACCCGACCGTTTCGCCCGGGCCGTCGGCGGGCCGGTGCTCCGGCCGCGGCGCGCCGCCGGCGGCGAGGGCCACCAGCCAGGCCTGCGGTACCTGCCCTCCGCGCGTGGCCACCGGCAGCGCGAGCGCCCGACCTCGAAGCGCGGCGTGGTCGGGCTCGAACGTGGAGGTCGCCTCGGCGCCGCTGCTACTCTGCCCGGCGACCTGCGCGCGGAGCTCGGCTAGAGCGTCATCCGGAAAGGCGCGCCAGGGGGCGGATGAGGCGATCGTGTCGCCGCGCGGGTCGAGCACGCAGACGGCGCCGCCGGTCGCGGTCGCCAGCGCCCGCACGACCTCGTCGAGACCGCGCTCCTCGAGCACGAGGCGCTCCATGCGCCGGTGGATCTCGGCGCCGCGGCGCAGCGTCTCGTAACCAGCGTTGACGATCTGGGTGAAGGCGCGTTCGGTGATCGCGATGAACGGCATCCGGTAGGGCACCTCGAACAGCGGGAACTCGAGCTTGCGGGCTTCCGTGACGAGCGCCTCCGGGAGCGTCGCGTGGTCGAAGCCGATGCCGAAGCCGAGTCCCGCCAACCCGTGCTTTGCGAGCCGCCTGACGAATGCGCGCTGCTCGCGCGCGCTGCGAAGCTGGATGCCCGTCGTGAGGACGAGCTCGCCGCCGGAGAGCCACGGCGTGGGGTCGGGAAGCTCGGTGATGTGCACCCACCGAACCGGCGCGCCCGCGGCCCGCTCGCCCGCCGCGAGCGAGAGCCCCGTGTCCCGCACGAGGCTGCCCACCGACGGGCCGGGCTCGACTGCGGCGGGTCCGGGCATCAGGAGATCAAGCTGGCGAGCGTCGAGCGGTTCGGGGAGCGGGCCGCCGAGCTCCTCGATCGCTGCGCACGATCCGCTCCCACGCCTCGGTGAGGACGGACCGGAGGATCGCCTCGATCTCCTCGAACTGCTCGCTGTCGGCCACGAGCGGCGGGGCGAGCTGGATCACGGGGTCGCCGCGGTCGTCGGCGCGGCAGATGAGTCCGCGCCGATAGAGCTCGCCCGACAGGAAGCCGCGCAGGAGCTGCTCGGACTCGTCGTCGTCGAACGACTCCTTGGTCTCGTGGTCCTTGACCAGCTCGATCGCCTGGAAGAAGCCCGCGCCGCGGACGTCGCCGACGATCGGGAGGTCGCGCAGCCCCTCGAGCATTGCGCGGAACTCGGGCTCCTTCGCGCGCACGTGCCCGCACAGATCCTCACGCTCGAAGACGTCGAGGTTCGCCATTGCCACCGCCGCGGCGACCGGGTGGCCGCCGAACGTGAAGCCGTGGGTGAACATCGCCTTGCCGTCCATGAACGGCTCGGCCACCGCGTCGGAGACGATCAGCGCGCCCATCGGCACGTAGGCCGAAGTCAGCCCCTTGGCGGTCGTGATCAGGTCCGGCCGGTAGCCGTAACGGTCGCAGCCGAAATGGTGCCCGAGCCGCCCCCAGGAGCAGATGACCTCGTCCGATATCAGCAGCACGCCGTGGCGGTCGCAGATCTCGCGCACGCGCTGGAAGTAGCCCTCCTGGGGCGGGAGACAGCCGCCGGCGTTCTGGACCGGCTCGAGGATCACCGCGCCGACGGTCTCGGGGCCCTCGAACAGGATCCGCTCCTCGATCGCCTCCGCCGCCCACAGCGGGTCGCGATCGGCGGGCCAGCGGTAGCTATTCGTGTTCGGCACGTGGCAGCCGCCCGGCGTGAGCGGCTCGAACGGCGTGCGCAGGTCGGTGATGCCGGTGGCAGCAAGCGCGCCGAGCGACGTGCCGTGGTAGGCGATCTCGCGCGCGATCAGCTTCGTCCTCGTGCCGTCGCCGCGCTGGCGGTGGTAAGCACGGACGAGCTTCCACGCCGACTCCACAGCCTCCGAGCCGCCGGAGGTGAAGAACACGCGGTTGAGGTCGCCCGGCGCGAGCGCGGCGATCCGGGCGGCGAGCTCGATTCCCCGCGGGTGCGCGTAGCTCCAGTTCGTGTAGAAGGCCAGTTCCTCGGCCTGGCGCGCGGCCGCCTCGCCGAGCTCGGCGCGACCGTGCCCGATGTTGACGCAGAACAGCGCCGACAGACCGTCGATGTAGCGGCGACCGTGCTCGTCCCACACGTAGGAGCCCTCGCCGCGCACGAGGATCGGGATCTCGTGGTCCTCGTCGTAGGCGCCCATCCGCGTGAAGTGCATCCACAGGTGGCGCCGCGCGAGCTCCTGCAGCGGGCTCTGGGTCGGCTCGGTTCGGGTTGCGGTCTGCGGAGTGGTCGCCATTTCTCCTCCTAAGGTCTACGCGCTAGACGGTCCGGACAACGGTAACGGGCAACCGCTGCGTCATCAACGCGAGGGAGGTGAAAGCGTCTCGGTGTCTTTTGTACGCTGCGGCTAAAATCGGCCCAAAGGTTTCTCGGTTTCGACGTTGGCGTGGCGCCGGTGATCGGACATAGTTGTGAGCGTTCGCGCCACGGCGGGGACAGGTGAGACGGTGAACGATCGCGGTCATACATCGGAAGCGGGTCCCGGCGCGGAGCCCGAGGCGCGCTCGAGCGTCCAGCTCGAGGGTTTGAGCAAGCGCTTCGGCGACGTGATGGCGGTGCGTGGGCTGGATCTCGAGATCGGGCGCGGCGAGTTCTTCACGCTGCTCGGCCCGAGCGGCTGCGGGAAGACCACCACCCTTCGCGTCATCGCCGGCTTCGAGCGCCCGAGCAGCGGCCGGGTCCTGATCGAGGGAGGCGACGTCACCGGACTGGCGCCGCATCAGCGCCCGACGAACACGGTCTTCCAGAGCTACGCGCTGTTCCCGCACCTGAGCGTGCGCGAGAACGTGGCCTACGGGCTCAAGCGCAAGAAGGTCTCACGTCAGGAGATCGAGCAGCGCGTCCGCGGGGAGCTCGAGCGCGTCGGCCTCGCGGACCAGGGCAACCGCAAGCCCAGCCAGCTCTCCGGCGGGATGCAGCAGCGGGTCGCACTGGCCCGGGCGGTTGTCAACCTGCCCAAGGTGCTGCTGCTCGACGAGCCCCTCGGGGCGCTCGACCTGAAGCTGCGAAAGGGCCTCCAGGTCGAGCTGAAGCGAATCCAGCGGGAGGTCGGGATTACCTTCGTCTACGTCACGCACGACCAGGAGGAGGCGTTGACGATGTCCGACCGCATCGCGGTCATGAACCGGGGCGTCGTCGAGCAGGTCGCCGACCCCGAGGAGGTCTACGAGCGCCCCCGCACGACGTTCGTCGCCGGGTTCATCGGCGTCTCGAACCTGATGCCCGGCACCGTCGGCTCCGTCGACGGCGACCGAGCGCGGGTCAGGCTCGACTCGGGCGTCGAGGTGGAAGCTCCGAACGCCGAGCTCCGCCCGGGCGAGTCCTGCCACGCGGTGGTACGCCCGGAGAAGCTCTCCATCTTCCGCGCGGAGGATCCCGGCGACGGCGCGCACCCAAGCGTCGACGGGGTGGTCGAGAGCTCGCTCTACCTCGGCACCGCGACGCAGCTCGTCGTGCGACTGGCGGGCGACGTGCGGATGACCGTGCTCGTCCCGAACGCGGACGAGGCCGAGCGGCAGCGACTGCCGGGTGCCGGCGTCGCGGTCCGATTGAGCTGGGCGCCCGAGCACATCCATCTGGTTCGCGAGTCGGAGGCGGCGGAGGGCCGGCGTGAGAACGGCGCGGCGGAGGAAGAGACGGACATCGGCGAGCCGCAGGTGGCGCGCGCCGAGGCGCGCTAGGAGACAATGAGAGAAACGGCCAGAAGGAGTTGGATTTGAGCACGGCACGAGGAGGACATCTGCGCGACAGCTGGCTGCGGGCGATGGTTGCCCCCATGGCCCTGGCGGCCGCGCTGGCGGTCGTCGCCTGCGGCGGCGGCGACGGCGGGATCGAGGGTGGCTCGGAGGCCACGGAGGTGCCGACCGCCGAGGCCCAGGGAGACCCGACCGGCAGCCTGACGGTGTCGAACTGGCCCTTCTACGTCGACAAGAACACCGTGCCCGAGTTCGAGAAGCAGACCGGGCTGTCGGTCAAGTACATCGAGGACGTCAACGACAACACCGAGTTCTTCGGCAAGGTCCAGCTACAGCTCGAGCAGGGCCAATCGGGGGGCCGCGACATCTTCGTGGTCACCGACTGGATGGCGAAGAAGATGTACGACCTCGGTTACCTCCAGAACTTCGACCAGGAGGCAGTGCAGCCCGCGGTGGACAACCTGATCCCGTCGCTGCAGAGCCCCAGCTTCGATCCCGAGCGTGCCTACT
>JBPCPH010000155.1:0-3342 GCA_050999415.1 Thermoleophilaceae bacterium | reverse complement strand
ACCGCCTCCTGGAGCACCGGAACGGCTTCCTCCGGTCGCCCGTCGTCGATCAGGGCCTTGCCCTCGTCGTTCAGCGCCGCACCCTCGGCCGGGTCGCCCACGCCGTCGGGCGCCGCGAGCGGCGTGTCGGCCGGCTCCGGCGTAGGCTCTTCTGGCGCAGGCTCCTCGGGCGCGGGCGCGGGCTCGGCGGTTCCCGAGCCGCCGCCGGACGACGCGGCCCCGTCGTTCGCCGTCGGCTCCTCCGCCGGCGCGGCCGCGTCCCCATCCTGCCCGCCGCCCCCGGCCACCAGCGCCACGATCACGGCGCCGACGAGGATGACCCCCAGCGCGGCGGCCGCGCGCGCCGCGAAGATCCGCCCCCGTCCCGTGCGCGCGCGGTGAATCGTGGTCGGCGCCGGCCGCGGGGGCGGGGCGGCGGGAGGCGCGTGGCGTCGGGGTTCGGGCTCTGGGGCGGCCATCGGCTCGGTGGATGCCGCGGCGGGCGCTAGAAGGCCGCTCTCGACCGCCTCCGACAGCTCGCGCGCGAGCTCGCCCGGCGATCGCTGCCTCGCGACGGGGTTGCGGTCCATCCCGCGAGCCAGCGCCTGCGCCGCGGCCGGCGGAGCGGCGGGCCAGGCCCGCCGCAGGTCGGGAGGCGGCTCGGAGATGACGCTGTGCGCGATCGCGACCGGCGTCGCGCCCTCGCGCGCGCGCCGCCCCGAGAACGCCTCGTAGGCGACCGCGGCCAGAGCGTAGGTGTCCGCCTCGGGACCGACGCCGCTGCCCTCGAGCTGCTCGGGCGCCATGTAGGAGGCCGTACCCAGGACCGTCCCGGTCGCGGTGAGGTGCGTCTGCTCGGCTGCCTGGGCGATCCCAAGGTCCGCGAGCTTCACGACGTCGCCGTCGCCGAGCAGCACGTTCGCCGGCTTGACGTCGCGATGGATGACGCCGGCGCGGTGCGCGTGGTCGAGCGCGGCCGCGACGTCGCCGATCGCCGCCAGCGCCCGCCGCGGCTCGAGCGGCCCGCGCCGCAGCGCGGCGGCCAGAGTCTCGCCCTCGACGTATTCCATGACGATCACGACGCCCTCGGCGTCGGTGTCCGTGTCGTACACCGCGACGATGTTGGGGTGGTTGAGCGACGCGCCGACGCGGGCCTCGCGCTCGAAGCGGCGCGCCACGGCCTCGGCGCTGTCCGCGTGGAGGCGCTTGACCGCCACCTGGCGGCGCAGGCGCTCGTCCTCGGCCAGGAACACCGTGGCCATGCCGCCGGCGCCGAGCCGGCGCAGGACCCGGTAGCGCCCGAGCAGCGTGTCGCCGCCGAGCGCGCTCACGAGCACGCGCCGCGGGTCGCTCGAACGTCAGCGGATTCCGGCATCACAGCGAAAGTATCGCGCGACCGCGGCGAAAGCCGCCGCAGTAGCGCCCTTTACATCTAGACGCGCTGGATCAGCGTGCCGGTGCCGAGACCGCCGCCGCAGCACATCGTCACGAGCCCGACTTCCTTGTCGGTGCGCTCGAGCTCGTGCAGCAGCGTCGTGATCAGGCGCGCGCCGGTCGAGCCGAGCGGATGCCCCAGGGCGATCGCGCCGCCATTGACGTTCACCCGGTCCATGTCCGGCTCGAGCTCGCGCCGCCACGCCGCCACGACGGAGGCGAACGCCTCGTTGATCTCGACGAGGTCGATGTCCGACATCTGCATGCCCGTTCGCTCGAGCAGCTTCTTCGTCGCGGGGATCGGACCGGTGAGCATGAGCACCGGGTCCACGCCGACGGTCGTCTGGTCGAGGATCCGCGCCCGCGGCTCGAGCCCGAGCGACTCCGCCTTCTGGCGCTCCATCAGCAGCACGGCCGCGGCGCCGTCGGAGATCTGCGACGAGTTTCCGGCGGTGACCTTCCCGTCCTCCTTGAAGGCCGGTTTGAGGCCCGAGAGCGCCTCGAGGCTCGTGTCTGGGCGAATGCCCTGGTCCACCTGGTAGGTGTCGCCGTTGACCGAGAACGGGACGATCTCGCGCTCGAAGCGGCCCTCCTCAGTGGCCCGGGCGGCGTTCTGGTGCGAGCGAAGCCCGATCTCGTCGAGCTCTGACCTCGAGATCTCCCACTTGTCCGCGATCATTTCGGCGGAGATCCCCTGGGGCACGAGGTTGTAACTCGTCATCAGCTCTTCGGGCCACGGCGAGCCGACCTGGTCGACGAAGTTGAAGCTCACGCCCATCGGGATGTGGCCCATGTGCTCGACGCCCGAGCCGATCACGGTGTCGTGGACGCCGGCGGCGACCAGGGCGGCGCCGAAGTTGACCGCCTGCTGCGCCGAGCCGCACTGGCGGTCCACGGTCGTGGCGGGGGTCTCGACCGGCAGGCCCGCCTGGAGCCAGGCGTTGCGGCCGATGTTGAAGCCCTGCTCGCCGAACTGCTGGACGCAGCCCGTCACGACGTCCTCGACTTCTTCAGCCGGAATCCCGGCGCGCTCGATGACCTCCGAGTAGCACTTCGCGAGCAGCGCGTTCGGATGGGTGTCCTTGTAGTAGCCCTTCTCCGGGTGGCCGCGCCCGATGGGCGTCCTGACAGCCTCCACGATCACGACCTCGCGGCCGGTTCCGTTCTGCGTCGCCATGCTTTCCGCCTCCAGGGTCGCGGTCTCGGTCTGGCCGGCCGCCCGCTGCGGCGCCCGGGCGACGCGCGACCGGCGGTGTGCGCGCCGACAGTGACTCTAGCGGGTTGACTGGCGAGTCAACCAGGCGCGCCCGGCAGCCCGAGGCGGTCGCCGCCGGCCAGCCGCCCGGGCCGCCTACCTCGGCTCCGCGTCCGCGCGCGCGTGAAGGCCCGCCGTGAGATCCCACACCACGTCGGCCTCGCTGATCCCCTGTGCCGCGGCCAGCTCGGCCACCCGGCCCCACGGAAGCGCGGCGTCGGGCAGGTCGTCCCAGCGGGCGAACTCGAGCGCCTCGAGTGCCCCGCCGAGCGAAGGGCCCACCTCGCCCTGGGCCTGGATCAGAGCGCGGACCGCGTCGCGTTGCGAGTCGCTCAGCTTCATGGACCACATCCCAGACCTCGCTTGGTCGATACAGCTTGCGACGCAACGTAGAGCGGGGTGCGGACGGATGGCCGGCACACCGCCGGGCGACCGCGACGCGCTGCCGCGGCCGCCGCGGCACGCAGCTGTATCGCTTCTCGAAAGTGGTCATCGAACAAGTCTCAATTGATGACCAGTTCGCGAAAAGAACATGCCCACCGGCGTCCCAGCCGCCGGGGCGGGGGCGGCGCGGCGCCCGCTAGCCTCGCCACGTGCCCCGTCTTCCGCCGCTGGTCGCGATGCTCACGCTCGCGGTCCTGGCCGCGAGCGGATGCGGCGGCGACAGTCCGGTG
>JBPCPH010000150.1:0-2889 GCA_050999415.1 Thermoleophilaceae bacterium | reverse complement strand
CGCCGCCGCGAGGTCGCCGGCCGCGAGCGCCGCCGCGAGCCGCAGGAGCCCACCGCGGTAGGTGCCGAAGCCGACAACGCAGAGGCGCGCCGCGGGCGCGCGCGCGACCACGATCGGCCAGGCAGCGAGCAGCAGGTCAATGCCCTTGGAGACGATCAGCTTGCCTACGTACGCGATGATCGGCTCGCGGGCGGGATCGAGCACGCGGAGCGCCTCCGCCGCGCCGGTCTCCCCTCCCCAGCCGGTCGTCGCGCTCCGCTCGAGGCGTTCGGCGAGCGCCGCGAGGTCCGCGGCCGCTCCGACCGGCCCGCGTGGACGAAACGCCTCGACGTCCACTCCCGGCGGCCCCAGCCGGGTGCGGGCGGGCAGGCGGTCGTCCGCCATCACCTCCCACAGGCTCTCCGCCGTGTGTCGGGAGCCCACCAGCACGGCCGCGGCCGCTTCCAACCCCTCGCGCGCGTAGGGGAGGAAGCGGTCGCGGTGCGGCCTGACCGTGTACTCGAGCGCGCTTCCGTGAACCTTGACGGCGTAGGGGACGCGGCCCGCGAGAGCGCGGGCGAGGATGGCCGGCCCCATGACCAGGTGGTTCGCCAGGGCGGCTTCCGGCTGCATACGAGCCGCGACGTCGTCGACGGCGGCCGCGTTCGCCGCCAAATAGCGCTCGATCGCCTCGCCGTCCAGATCGGGCAGCGGCACTGCGGTGAGCCCCTCGTACTCGTCGGCGACGTAGACCGGCAGGACGCCACCGATGTCCGGGCGGTACGCGGTGCAACTGACCGGCTCGCGGAGCGTCCGGACCCGTAGCCGACCGTCGTCCCAGTCGCCGACGGCGTCGACGAAGGGAAGCTCCCCGGGCGACCGGTCCTGACAGAGGATGTGGACCTCGTGACCGCCGCGCGCCAGCGCCCGCGCGAGGCTCGCGGTGTAGACGTTGCTGCCGGTCCCGCGCAGCAGGTAGCCGTGGAAGATGAGGACGCGCATCGCGGCGAGTATCGCGGCGGCGGCCCGCCCGCGGCAAGCAGCGCTTGAGCGGCGACTGCCAGAAGGACCGGGTGCCGATCGCCACTTTCGCGACCACCCCCATTGCTAACGTTGCGCCGCCGTGGGATCAGGCCAGAGATACCGACTGAGGGCGCGCTCCGACCGCGAGGTGGTCCGCGAGATCGAGCCCGGCGCCGTCTACGTCGACCGCGAGAGCGGCGAGGAGTTCGAGGTCGTGGGCAAGCTGCTCCCGCTCGCGCCGTCGCAGAGCGAGCTTCCCTGGGCGGTCGAGAATCTTCGCATGTGCGGGTGCTCGCTCGAGCAGCTCGCCCCGAAGGACGTCAACGACTGCCCGCACTGCGGCCGCCGTCTGCCTGCGGTCGGATCCTGACCCTCATGCGCCTCCGCGACCTCACCGTGCTCGTCCTCGCGCTGCTCGCGCTCGTCGCGGCCGGCTGCGGCGGCGACGACGAGCCCGCCCCGGCGGCCGAGGAGACCGAGGCCACCGAGCCGAAGGACGAGGAGCGGCCCGACCCCGCCGACAGCGGCGAGGAGACCGCGCCCGCCGAGACCCCGGTCGCCGAGCCCGAGCCGCCTCCGCCTCCCCCGCCTCCGCCGCCCGCCGAGCCACCGCCGCCCCCTCCGCCCGCGGAGCCGGCTCCGCCGCCGCCCAGCAAGCCGGCGCCCGACCCTTCCAAGCCCGACGGACCGGACAACGACACCCCGCCGCCGGAAGGCAGTCCCGCCGACAAATTCGAGGAGTACTGCGAGCAGAACCCGGGCGCCTGCGGCTAGAGGCCGAGGCGCGCGGTTTCGGGCCGCAGCACACGTCCGCGGCGCGGGCTCGGCGGGTCGCCGTCCGAGCCGGCCGCTGGGCGGGATTGCTTCACGAACGGCTCGCGTACATCCTCGTGCGCTTCTGCGAGGACCGGATGCCGAGCTGTAACGGTGCATCGGACCTGGGACCTCGAATGCGCCCATAGGGCGTCTTAGAGAGCCCAGGTCGCCAGAGGCCATGTGCTTTCGAACGGGGGCGTCAGCGGTGTGACGAGATGCCGACAGGCCTGCGACGGCGCGTTACGTCTGGAAGGGTGGAACGCCCGGGGCACCGACCTCGTGAGGTAGCCCGGCAGGGCCAGCCGGTCAGGCCCGGTGAGCCGGGACCTGCGGGCGCGGGCGCCGCACGCGAGCGGGCAGCGGTCCCGGGGTCGGTCGGGCGCGCCGCTTCGGGCCTGGCCTCGACGGTCGGCCGTGGTCGCGCAGTCGCCTCTTGCCCGTCGGCAGCGCCCGTCCGGGGCCGCGCGGGCCGGAGCCGTCCTCGGGTCGCGGGCCCGAGCCCCCTCCCCCGGGCCCCTCGTCGGCCGGGTCGTCGTCGTCTGCGTCGCGCAGCCTGAAGAACCACACGAGCCAGGCCGCCAGCAGGCCGAGGTCGAGGACCCGAAGCCCTACCAGCAGGACCCACGCCTCGGCCGACATGCGCGGATGGTAGAGCGTCGCGGCGGAGACGAACACCGCCGGCTGAGGGGACCGAGTGCGGCGAAAGCCGGCCGGCGCGCTACTTGTAGCGGTAGGTGATGCGACCTCGATCGAGGTCGTAGGGGGAGAGCTCGATCTTGATGCGGTCGCCGGGCAGGATGCGGATGTAGTGGCGCCGCATCTTGCCGGAGATGTGGCCGAGCACCTCGTGACCGTTGTCGAGTTCGACACGGAACATCGTGTTCGGGAGGGCCTCGGTCACCTCGCCCTCCATCTCGATCTTCTCTTCCTTGGCCAAAGCGTCCTAGGGCCGCCGCCGCGCGCGCCGGATCGCGGCGGGCGCACGGCGGACCGCGCTAGATCTTCTTGACGTTTCCGGCCTTCGGGCCCTTGTTGCCAGCCTCTTCCTCATCGGAGAACTTGCTTTTCTCC
>JBPCPH010000091.1:0-2750 GCA_050999415.1 Thermoleophilaceae bacterium | reverse complement strand
CACCGACGAGCAGAAGGATCTGCGCGAGCTCGCGCGCGACTTCGCGACCAAGGAGATGCGTCCGGTCGCCTGGGACTACGACCGCGACGCCACCTGGCCGCAGGAGATCGTCGACAAGGCGTGGGAGGTCGGGCTGATGAACGCCCACATCCCCGAGGAGTACGGCGGTCCCGGGCTCGACACCCTGACGGCCTGCATCATCGAGGAGGAGCTCGGCTGGGGATGCTCCGGGATCGGAACCTCGCTGCTCGCCAACGGCCTCGCCGCCACCCCAGTGACCCTGGGCGGCTCCGAGGAGGTCAAGAAGGAGTACCTCGGCATGCTCACCGAGGGCGGGAAGCTCGCTTCCTTCTGCCTGACCGAGCCGGACGCGGGCTCGGACGTGTCTGGCATGAAGACGACCGCCGTGCGCAACGGCGACAAGTACGTCATCAACGGCTCCAAGACCTTCATCACGAACGGCAGCCACGCGAGCTGGTTCTCGGTCTACGCGAAGACCGACCGCGACGCCGGCCACAAGGGGATCTCCGCCTTCGTCGTGCCGCGCGACGCCGACGGCGTCTCCGTGGACAAGAAGGAGGACAAGCTCGGACAGCGCGCCTCCGACACGGCCACGATCTCGTTCAGCGACGTCGAGATCCCGGCCGAGAACCTGCTCGGCGAGGAGAACCACGGCTTCAAGCTCGCGATGATGACGCTCGACCGCACCCGTCCCGGCGTCTCGGCGCAGGCCGTGGGCATCGCGCGTGCGGCGTTCGAGTTCGCGTCGGACTACGCGAAGGAGCGCGTGCAGTTCGGCGTCCCCATCGCCATGCACCAGGCGATCCAGTTCATGATCGCCGACATGGCGACCAAGATCGAGGCGTCGCGTCTGCTCGTGTGGCAGTCGGCCTCGCTGCTCGACCAGGGCCAGCGCAACACGCTCGCGGCCTCGCACGCCAAGCGCTTCGCCGCCGACTCCGCGATGGAGGTGGCGGTGGACGCGGTCCAGGTGTACGGCGGCTACGGCTTCATCAAGGAATACCCGGTCGAGAAGCTGATGCGCGACGCGAAGATCATGCAGCTCTACGAGGGCACGTCCCAGATCCAGCGGCTCGTGATCGCCCGCGAGGTGCTGATGCCGCGCCAGCCGAGCCGCGAGCCGGCGAAGGCGAGCGCGTAGCTCTCCGCGCGGTCCGCGGCGAGTAGCGGCTCGGCTGCAGCCACCTCGGTCACCACGTCGGCGTTTGCCGCATAGCATCAGGCCGGCATGGCCCCGGCCCGTAAACGCGCGGATGCCACGCGGGAGGCCGTGGCGCAGACGACCCGCGTCCAGGACGCTGCGGAGACGGCCCGGGGCGCCGGCCGATCCCAGCGCGGCCCCGCCGACCCGCTCACCGGCGGGCTGCGGCGCGCAGACGTCCTGCCGCTCCTCGTACTCCATCTGATCTCCGACGGTCCCTCCTACGGCAACCAGCTCATGGAGCGGATCGGAAGCGTGACGGCGGGCGTGCTGTCGGTCAACCCGAACACGATGTACCCGCTGCTGCGCCAGCTCGATGGGCGCGGGCTGATCGAAGGGCGCTGGGAGCACCCCGAGCGGCGCAGCCGCCGCTACTACTCGATCACGGAGACCGGCCGCGCGGAGTACGAACGCCTCCACCGCGACGTGCGGCCGCTGCTCGACTCGATCGCCCGCTCGATCGAGGAGATCGTCCGCGAGGTCTACGGGGCGAGCGCCAGCCGCTGATGGGCCAGGCACGGGCGAACGCGATCGTCGGGCTGTCGCCGGCTGACGCGCTCGAGCGCTGGACCGACGTCGAGCGGTGGGGCTCGTTCATGGACGGCTTCGCACGGCCGCTCGAGGTAAGCCCGTCGTGGCCGGTCCAGGGCTCGGAGCTCACGTGGGACTCCACGCCCGGGGGCCGCGGCCGCGTCCGCGAGCGGGTCGAGGCCTACGAGGCGGTCGCGCCCGCGCCGGACGTCGCGATGCAGTCCACGCCGGGCCGGCTGGTGACCCGGGTCGAGGACCAGAGCCTCAGAGGCACCCAGACCGCGACCTTCGCGCCCCACGCGGGTGGCACCCGCCTGGATCTCGAGCTCGACTACGAGCTCACGCAGGGCGGGGCGCTCAGCGGGCTGACCGACGTCCTCTTCATCCGCCGGGCGATCCGCGACTCGCTGCGGCGGACGGTGGAGGGATTCGCAAGCGAGGTCGGGACGGTGTAAGGCGCGACTTGCCGCGGCTCGCCGGCCTCCCTGGGCCGGACCGAATCAACTAGCCTTCGCGCCCGCCGCTGGACGCCCGGCCCCCGCCGGCCCGGCGCCCGACAGTCCCGACCAAAGAGGATCGAATGTACGTATTCAAAGCCGCCGTCGTCGGCGCCGGCACGATGGGGGGAGAGATCGCGCAGGTGATCGCCTCCACGGGCACGCCGGTGGTTCTGAAGGACGTCGAGCAGAAGTTCGTCGACCAGGGGCTCGAGAAGGCCCGCGAGGTCACGCAGGGGCAGCTCGGCGGCCTCGTCAAGAAGGAGAAGATCAGCCAGGAGGACGCCGACTCGCAGCTCGAGGAGATCACCGGTCGGATCACCGGCGCGCTCTCCTACGACGGCTTCGGCGACGTCGACTTCGTCGTCGAGGCGGTTCCCGAGCGCATGGAGATCAAGCGCGCGGTGTTCGGCGAGCTCGACGTCGCCACTCCGGGCCACGCGATCCTCGCGTCCAACACCTCCTCGCTGGCGATCACCGAGATGGCCAAGGCCACGAGC
>JBPCPH010000107.1:0-6051 GCA_050999415.1 Thermoleophilaceae bacterium | reverse complement strand
GTCAGGCGGCGGCGTGCGCGGCGAGTGGCTCGCGCAGCGAGCTAGAGCCCGCCTCCCACGCCGCGAGCAGCTCGCGCGCCCAGCGTCCGTCGAGCTCGCGCAGCGCCCGCGCCCCCCACAGGACGTCGCGGGCCAGCTGCGGCTCCTGCCGGACGAGACCGCCGGCGAGGTCCACCGAGGCGATGTGCTCGTGCACCGCATCGGCCTCGACGTGCTCGTCGAAGAACGCGGTGGCGCGCTCGTCGAATCCGAGCCGCCGCAGCGCGCCGCCGTAGCGGCGGTTGGGTATCGGCGAGGTCATCTCGAAGAATGCGAGGTGGCCCACGATCGCCCCACGCCAGCGACGGTGAAGGCCGAGCATCGACATCAGGTTCACCGTGGCCAACGTGATCGCGGGGATGCGGTCGAGGTACGCGCCGTAGCGCGAGTCGAGCCCCAGCGCCCGCATCGTCTGCGCGAACAGCTCGGCGTGGATGCGCTCGACCCTTCCGCCGCCGTACTCGTCGGCCTGGATCTCCACGAGCGCCGCCTTCGGGCGGCCGCTCAGGCGCGGCAGCGCGAACGAGTGCGGGTCGGCCTCCTTGAGGTGGTAGGCGGAGCGGTGGACGAGGAACTCGAGCAGCTGGTCGCGCGTGCCGTGGCGCTCCAGGTGGGTGGAGAGCGACGGCGCATCGTCCGCGTCCACCACGGCACGCAGCGCGAGGTCCATCTCCTCGGGAGCGACCTCGTCCTGCGCGTCGAAGCCGGCGGCTTCGCGCAGCGCGTCCTCGAATACCCTCTCGATCTCCCGGCGCAGGGCGAGGAGCGACGGCTCCCACTCCCAGCGCTCGTCGACGCCCGGCAGCCCGCGGTAGTGCAGCTCATAACAGAGGTAGAGGGCGAGCTGAAGGTCCTCGTCGACGAGCGGCTCGTCGGCGGCGGGCGATGGCGCCGGCGGCAGCGAATGGGCTTCACGCGCCAGCTCCGACAGGAGGAGCCGGCTGAGCTCGCCTCGGGGGGCGGGCAGCTGCGCCACGAGCGAAACGTTACCCGGCGCCGGCCGCCGCAAACGCGCTAGGAATCAGGCCGGCTCGTCGGACAGGTAGCGCTCGGCGAGCCACGGCCCGACTGCGCGGACCCCGGCCCGCTCGGCAACGGCGCGCTGGCGCTGCGCGCCGTTTCGCTCGGCCAGGCGGCGGGCGGCGGCGAGCTGGGCGCCGCTCCCGAGCTCTTCGGCGGTCGGCTCGAGCGCGTCGAGCAGGGCGTGCACGCGCGCGCGAGTCGGCGTCCGTGCGCCGGTCACGAGGTCGGCGAGCTCCCCGTCGAGCCCGTCGCGCGCCGCCCACCAGCGATTCTCCGCGATCTTCCAGCTCGGCGCCGTCGCGAGCGGCTCGCCGGCGTCGTGATGCGCCGCGAGCGAGGCCACCAGCGCCTGCGCGACGGCGACGACCGCCGCCGCGTCGGTGACCGTTGATTGGGCGTCGGGGACGCGCAACTCGAGCGTCCCGAAGTAGGGATGGGGCCGCAGCTCCCACCACCAGAACCGCGGCGTCGGGAAGGCGCCCGATGCCTCGCCCCACCGAAGCGCCTCCGCGTACGCCTCCCAGCTGTCGAGCACCGGCGGGACTCCCTGACGCGGCAGCAGCTCGGCTACCTTCGGCCGCACCGAGGCGAGGCCCGTGTCGCGCCCGGCGTAGAAGGGCGCGTTGGCCGACAACGCCGCGAGCTCGGGAAGGTAGGAGCGGAGCGCGTTGTAGACGGCGAGCGTACGCGCCGCGCCGCCCACCGCGACGTGGACCTGGAGCGCGAACACGAGCTGATGCCGCGCCACCACGCCGTACTCGCGCCGGGCGCGGTCGTAGCGCCCGCCGCGGTTGAGCTCGCCCTCCGGCGCCGCGAACGGGTGGACGCCGGCGGCGCCCAGCCGCGCGAACGCCGCCGTCGCCTCCGCCAGGGCTCGGCGCGCTTCGAGCAGCTCGCGAGCGGCCTCGGGGGCGGACGCGTGCGGAGGAAGCCTGATCTCGAGCTGGGCGGCGGGGAGCTCGAGCTTGAAGCGCTCGTCGCCCTCGACCGCCGCGAGCGCGTCGCCGGCGCGTGGCACGAGGTCGAACATCTCGGGGTCGAGGAGCATCAGCTCCTCCTCGATCCCCACGGTGAACGGCGGCGGCGCGTCGAAGGCGGCCCGCAGCTCGGCGGCGGTGGGTGGCTGCGAGGTCATCGGTTTGCGCGCCGCGCGCTCAGGATATGGGGTCGTCATGCGCCTCCTGACGGTGCCGGGCGTCTTCCGGCCTCGAAGCGACGCCTGGCTGCTCGCCGGCCTGCTGCCCTCGTGGCTGCCACCGGGCGCCGCCGCGCTCGACCTCTTCACGGGCAGTGGCGTGCTGGGGGTGGCGGCCGCCCGCACCGGCGCGGCCCGGGTGACGGCGGTCGACCTCTCGCGCCGCGCGGTGGCGTGCGCGCGCGCGAACGCACGCCTGAACGGGGTCGAGATGCGGGTGCTTCGCGGCGACCTCTTCGCTCCGGTCGCTTACGAGTCGTTCGACGCGATCCTGGCGAACCCGCCGTACCTGCCTGACCAGCACGGCGCTCTTCCCGCGTACGGCGCGGGTCGCGCGTGGGAGGGCGGTCGCGACGGGCGCGCGCTGCTGGATCGGCTGTGCGCCGAGGCGCCGGCCCATCTGCGCCCGGCCGGCACGCTGCTCGTGGTCCAGTCGTCGCTGGCGGGGACGGACGCAACGCTCGCGCGGCTCGGTGCGGCGGGGATGAGCGCCGAGGTCGTAGCGCGGAGACGAGGGCCGCTCGGGCCGCTGGCCGCCGAGCGAGCCCCGATGCTCGAGGCGCGTGGGTTGCTGCGGCCCGGGGAGCGGGAGGAGGAGCTGGTCGTGGTGAGCGCGCGGCGCGAAGGTTGAGCCGCGCCGGCCGTCCTCAAGCGCTGAGGGTGAGCCGCCGCGGCCCCGCTCGGAAGCCCAGCCCCACCAGCAGTTCCTCGAGCGCCGACCCCACCACCGGCTCGCCGTCGAAGCGCTCGAGCGACAGCCGCCCGCTCCGCCCGCGCCGCACGTGGTCCGCCAGCGCCGCCAGCGCCTCCGACAGCCACTGCTCCGGCGCGCCCTCCGCGTCGAGCGCGGGCCGCAGGGGAAGCAGCCCGCGGCCGCCGCGCTCCACGTAGAGCACCGGCTCCGCGTCGAGCGTCACGACGTAGGCGCCGGCCACACGCCGCGGGCGATGCCCGCCGCGCGCCGCCGAGCCGTTCCCTACCGGCTGCGACTCTTCATCGTCCCGCCGCGGCCACGGCAGCGCCGCGCCGAACGGGTTCGCCGGGTCGGTCGCCGCCAGCACCAGCGCGCCCGCCGGCTCGTCCGAGCGCAGGCCGCGCAGCCGCTCGATCGCCGCGGGCAGGGCGAACTGCGCGCCGCCGAGCCCCTCGACGAAGTAGCCGCGCCGTCCGGTGCCGAGCGTCTCGAGATTCGAGAGCTCGCCGTAGAGCGCGGCGAAGCCGCCGGGGATGCCCTCGGCCAGAGCGGTCTCGCGCGTGACGATGCCGTAGCGTTCGAGCAGCACCTCGGCGATCGCGCGCATCCGCGGGCCGTGCGCCGGCGGGTCGCGCAGCAGCGTGGCGGTGAGCGACCAGCGCCCCTGGATCTGGGGCGCCGCCGGGCGCCGACGGCGCGCGAAGCGGCGGCCGCGGTCGCGTTGCGCACGCGCGAGCGACAGCCGCGGCGCGCGCAGCGGCGCGAACGCGTCGTTTAAGACCTCGCCCGTCCAGACGAGGTCCCACAGCGCCTCCTGGAGCTCGGCTGGCTCGACAGTCGCCCCGTCCAGCTCGGACACGTCGGCCAGCAGGTCGGCCCAGAACGAGGCGCCGTGCTCCAACCGTGCCCGAATCGCCTCGTGCAGCGCCAGCGACGGGCGCTCCGCCTTGACCGGCGGCGGCCCGACCCAGCGGGCGTCCTCGCGGAAGTAGATCGCCACCCGGCCCGAGGAGCGGCCGAGCGCCCCGGCGCCGATCCAGACCACCTCGCCCGACGCGCAGAGCGCGTCCAGCCACGCCGGCGAGTAGGCGCCCACGCGACGGGGGAGGACGTCGCGCTCCCATACCTCCGGCGCAAGCGCGATCCCCTGGAGCGGGACGAGCACCTCGCGCAGCCGGTCCACCCCGGCGCCGCCGGGCGACGCTGCGTCGACGCCCTGCCAGGTGGGGAGAAAGCGCGCCAGCGCGCGCTGCTCGGCCGGCTCGACCTCCTTGCGAAGCGACGCCAGCGACGCGCGGCGCAGGCTTCGCAGGACCTCCGGGTCGCACCACTCGCGCTCGGTGCCCTCGGGGCGGAGCTCTCCCCGCACCAGGTCGCCGGCGCGCTCGAGCTCGCGCAGGACCGGTCCCAGGTCGAGCCCGTAGCGATCCCCCGGCTCCGAGCTCGGGAACGGGCCGTGCGTGCGCGCGTATCGGCGCATCATCCGGGCGAGCGGGCCATCGACGTGCTCGAGGAAGACGGCCGGCAGCCCGCCCGGAGGCACGGCGCCGAGCGCGTCGCGGTAGAGGCCGGCGTCCTCCGCCGCGATCCACCGCTCCTCCCCGCCGATCCGCATGCGCGCGGCGCGCCGCTCGCCCTCCAGCTCGGCGAGCATGCGCGCGGCGGAGACCGCCTCAACCGAGCGGGCCTGAGCCTCCGCCGCGCTCAGGTCGCCGACCACGCGCAGCACGTCGTGCAGGGCATCCGTGTTGGCCGCGTTCGTCCGCTCGCTCGTCCGCTGGAGATCGGCCTCGACCTCGGCCAGCGCGGCGGGATCGATCAGGTCGCGCAGCTCCTCCTGCCCGAGCAGCTCGCGCAGCAGGTCGCGGTCGAGCGACAGCGCCGCCGCCCGCCGCTCGGCGTTCGGCGTGTCGCCCTCGTACATGTAGGTCGCGACGTAGTCGAACAGCAGCGACGAGGCGAACGGCGACGCTCGCTGGGTCTCCACCTCGACGAGCGACAGCTCCCGGCGGTGAAGCGAACGCAGCAGCCACTCGAGCCCGGGGAGGTCGAGCACGTCGCGCAGGCACTCGCGGTAGGTCTCGAGCACGATCGGGAACTGGCCGTAGCGCTTGGCGACCTCGAGCAGCGACTGGGCCTTCAGGCGCTGCTGCCACAACGGCGTGCGCCTGCCCGGGTACGCGCGCGGGATCAGCAGCGCGCGCGCGGCGTTCTCGCGAAAGCGGGCGCCGAACAGTGCCGAGGAGCCGAGCTCTCCCACCACCAGCTCCTCGAGCTCGTCGGGCTCCACCATCACGAGCTCGGCGCCCGGCGGCTCGTCGGCGTCGGGAAGGTGGACGATGATGCCGTCGTCGGACCAGATCGCATCGGACTCGAGGCCGAAGCGGTCGCGGATGCGCGCCGACAGTGCCAGCGCCCAGGCTGCGTGCACGCGCCCGCCGTACGGAGAGAGGACGCACAACCGCCAGTCGCCGATCTCGTCGCGGAAGCGCTCGATCACGATCGTGCGGTCCGAGGGGACGACGCGGGTCGCGTCGCGCTGCTCGCGCAGGAACGTCACGAGGTTGCGAGCCGCGCGCTCGTCGAGGTCATGCGACGCGGCGATCTCCGCCGGCTCGGCGTCCACCGCCTGACGCGAGAACTCGCCGATCGCCCGCCCGAGCTCGAGCGGGCGCCCGACGCCGTCGCCGCGCCAGAACGGCACCGCGCCGGGCGCTCCGGGCGCCGGGCTCACGATCACGCGGTCGCGGGTGATCTCCTCGATCCGCCAGGTGGAGGCGCCGAGCATGAACGTCTGCCCCGGGCGCGCCTCGTAGACCATCTCCTCGTCGAGCTCGCCGACGCGGCGGCCGTCGGGGAGGTGCACTCCGTAGAGCCCGCGGTCGGGAATCGTGCCCGCGTTGGTCACAGCGAGCTGCAGCGCGCCCCGCCGGGCGCGGATCGTGTCCTCCACGCGGTCCCAGACGATCCGCGGGCGAAGCTCGGCGAACTCCTCCGACGGGTAGAGGCCGTCGAGCATGTCGAGCACGCTGTCGAGCAGCTCGCGCGACAGCTCGGCGTAGGGGTAGGCGCGGCGGACGAGCTCGTGCAGCTCGGGCAC
>JBPCPH010000089.1:0-12295 GCA_050999415.1 Thermoleophilaceae bacterium | reverse complement strand
TGCCATCGCCGTCGGCGCCCCGGTCGCCACCGTCCGCCGATGAAGCATCGCCGCCGTTCGCCGAGCCGTCTCCGCCCGCTTGGGCGCCCGCGTCGCGGTCCCTATTCGCCCACTCCTCGTCGAAGTCGACGCGCCACTTGCCCTCCTCGCCCTGCTCGAGCTTGAGCTTGGCCCGGAACGTTCGCCCGGAGCGGCCCCGGAAGCCCGTCACCTGCTTCGCGGTGCGGCCCTTCTCGATCAGCTCCTTGGCGACCGAGACGGCGAGCGTCTTCCCGGCCTTGCGCTTCCAGATCACGAAGCCGCAGCCCGGGTCCTCCTTGGTCCAGCACGAGTAGCCCTTGCGATTCTCGATGATCTCGCGCCCGCAGACCGGGCACGGGCCGAGGCGCGCGCGCTCGATCTTCACCCCCTTGAGCTTGTCGAGCTCGGCGACGGTATCGGTGGTGAAGCGGGCGATGTCGCGCATGAAGGCGGGCCGGCTGTCCTCCCCCTGCTCGATCAGGCCGAGGCGCCGCTCCCAGTCGCCGGTGAGCTCGGGCGATGTCAGCTGGTGCTCGCCGAGCAGCTTGATCACCTGGATCCCCTTCTCGGTGGCGAGTAGCGCGCGGCCGTCGCGCTCGACGTAGGCGACCTGGATCAGCCGCTCGATGATCGCGGCCCGCGTGGCCGGGGTCCCGATTCCGGAGTCCTTCATCGCCTCACGTAGCTCGGCGTCCTCGATGTCCTTGCCGGCGGTCTCCATCGCCGCCAGAAGCGACGCCTCGGTGTAGCGCCGCGGCGGCTGGGTCTCCTTGCGAATCGACGCTACCGAGCGGGTCTCGACGTCCTCGCCGCGCTCGAGGGGCGGCAGCGACTGGTCGCCGCCCGAGTCGTCGTCCGCCCCCTGGCGCTCGGGCTCCGCGCCGTAGACGGCCTTCCAACCCGCTTCGAGCAGGACGCGGCCGCTCGTCCGAAAGACGTGCTCGGCGACGGTCGTCTCGACGCGCGTGCGCTCCCACACCGCATCGGGATGGAACACCGCCAGGAAGCGCTTCGCCACCAGGTCATAGACCTTGCGCTCGTCAGGGCTCATGCGGGCCAGGTCGTGCTGGGACTTCGTCGGGATCAACGCGTGGTGGTCGGTCACCTTCGCGTCGGACACGACCCGGCCGAGCGGCAGCTTGTCAAGCCCGGTCACGTACGCGGCGCCGCGCGCGTACTCGGCGTTGCGGCCCACGAGCCCCGCGGTGGGCTTGATCTCCGCGATCATGTCGCTCGGCAGAAAGCGCGAGCTTGTACGCGGGTAGGTGATCGCCTTGCGGTCCTCGTAGAGCTTCTGCGCGGCACCGAGGGTGCGGCGAGCCGAGAAGCCGTGGAGGGAGTTCGCGTGGCGCTGGAGCGAGGTCAGGTCGTAGAGGAGCTGCGGGCGCTCGCGCTCCTCCTTCTTCTCGAGCTTCGTGATTTCGCCGCCGCGGTCGCGACAATCCTCGACGATCTTCGCCGCCTGGTCCTCGGCGATGCGCTTGCCGCCCATGTAGCGGCCGTGGTAGCGACGCTCGCCGCCGGCCTCGAACGCCGCCTCCACGAGCCAGTAGGGCTCCGGGACGTGCGCGCGGATCTCCTGCTCCCTGCGCGCGACGAGCGCGAGCGTCGGCGTCTGCACCCGTCCCAGCGAGACCGCGCCGTCGAAGGCCGCGCGCAGTCGGATCGACGCCGCGCGGGTGGCGTTCATCCCGACGACCCAGTCGGCCTCCGAGCGCGACCGCGCGGCGGCCTCGAGCGTCTCCATCTCCTCGCCCGGGCGCAGCCGGCCGAACGCGTCCTCGATCGCCCGGCGCGTCATCGAGCTGAGCCAGAGCCGCTCGACCGGCTTCTTCACCTTCGCCGTCTCGTACGTGTAGGCGAAGATCAGCTCGCCCTCGCGCCCGGCGTCGCACGCGTTGACCACCCGCTCGACCTCGTCGGAGCGCATCAGGCGGTGGATCGCGCGCAACTGCTTGGCGGCGCGCTCGTCGTTGGGGACGAGCTTGAACTCGTCGGGCACGATCGGGAGGTCGGCGAAGCGCCACTTCTTGAGCTTCGGGTCGTAGGCCTCCGGGGCCGCAAGGCCGACGAGATGGCCCACGGCCCAGGTGATCACGTAGTCGTCCCCGTCGAGGTACGTCTTGTCCTTGGACGACGTGAAGGAACCCGGCAGCGCGGCCGCCAGATCACGGCCGACCGACGGCTTCTCCGCGACTACGAGCGTCTTTGGCATGGCGTCGACTAGCTAAGCAGGTCTGGCGGAACCGACCGCGCGGGGTTGTAGCGCACCGCCTCACCGAGCGTCAACCTGCACGGTCAGTAGCGCAACCGATCGAATGGAGGCCACGATGTCGAAGCCACTGAAGATTCTGTCGATCGACGGCGGCGGGATCCGCGGCATCATCCCGGCGACCGTCCTCGTCGAGGTCGAGCGGCTCACCGGCAGGCCGATCGCCGAGACCTTCGACATCGTCGCCGGAACGTCGACGGGCGGGATCCTCGCGCTCGCGCTGGCGATGCCCTCCGACTCGTCGGGACCCGCGTGGTCCGCCCGCGACCTGGTCTCGCTATACGAGCGCGAGGGGCCCTCGATCTTCTCGCGTTCGCTGGGTCACCGGATCCGCTCGGCCGGCGGCCTGCTCGATGAGCGCTATCCCTCCGCGGGACTTGAGAGCGCGTTCGATGAGTACTTCGACGACGCACGCCTCAAGGACGCGCTCTGCGACGTGCTCGTGACCGCGTACGACATCGAGGAGCGCACCACGTTCTTCTTCAAGAGCGCGAGCGCGCGATCCGACGAGGGCGACGACTACGCGATGCGCGACGCGGCGCTCGCCACGTCCGCCGCGCCGACCTACTTCCAACCCGTGAAGGTGCACCGCGGGTCGGGGCGGCCGTACCTGGCGCTCGTCGACGGCGGCGTGTTCGCGAACAACCCGGCGATGTGCGCCTATGCCGAGGCGCTCAAGCGAGAGCTCGGGGCGCGAGCGGACGAGGCGGACGCCGAGGTCCTGATGATCTCGCTCGGCACCGGTGAGCTGACCCGGCGGCTGTCCTGGCCGCAGGCCAAGGACTGGGGCCTGCTCGAGTGGGCCAAGCCGATCCTGGACGTCGTATTCGATGGCGTGGGCGACGCGACCGATCATCACCTCGCGCAGCTGCTCGGGCGCGACGACGCCTACTACCGCTTCCAGACCGAGCTCGACACGGCGAGCGACGACATGGACGACGCCAGTGAGGGGAACCTCCAGCGACTCAAGCAGGAGGCCGAGGGGCTCGTGCGCGACAACCGCGAGCGGCTCGAGGAGGCCTGCGCGAAGCTGGTCTAGGTCGCGCGGAAGGCCGTATGGCCTCGCTCTGGAGCAGTTGCGTGACTATCGCCGAGCCGGCTCACGCCGCGCACGGCCCGGTGTCCACCGGTTCGCTCGGGCCCTCCAGCGCCTCGGCCACGATCGAGTCCGGGACGCCGTAGCCCGCCCCGCCGCCGTCGCCGACGGTGGCCGCGAAGATCGTCGTCACCACGCGCCCCGACCCGTCGACCATCGGGCCGCCCGAGTTGCCCGAGCGAACGGTGCCGCGCAACTGCGTGATCCGCCGCTCGATAGGCCCGCGGCCGTAGGCGTCCTGGGTGCGCGCGCTGATCGTCTCCCCCACCCGGCCCGGCTGGACGTCGTAGCCGCCGTCGAGCGGAAAGCCGAGGATCGCCGCGGGAGAGCCCGGATCGGCAGCGTCGTTGAGCTCGAGCGCCGGGGCGCCGGAGGCGCCGGAGGAGCTCAGGATCGCCAGGTCGTTGCGGGGGTCGTAGTGGATCGCCTCGGCGTCGTGGGTCGGCCCCTCGCCGCCGATCTGCACCGTGGTGTCGTCCTGTCCGGCCACGACGTGGGCGTTCGTCACGACGATCCCGTCGCCGGCGATCCAGCCCGACCCCTGCACCGACAGCCCGCAAGCGGTGCCGAGCACGCGGACGACGCTCGCGCCGGCGGCCTCGACGTCGGCGTCGCGCGCGATGCCGGGCGGCGGCGGCGCGAGGTCCGGCCGGGGCGCGTCGAGCCTGGGGAAGGGGTCGAAGCGCGCCAGCGCGTTCAGGAGCGCGCCGGAGGGTGGCAGCTCGCTGTTGAGCGCCTGGAGGATCTCCGACCGCTGAATTTCGCGCCGCACCTCCCCCGCGCCCGGCGTCAGGAGGGCGGCAGCGCCGGCGATCCATGCGACGAGGAACGCCACGGCGCCCAGTAGCGCCGCGCCGGCCACGCCGTCGAGCGCCCCGAGGCGCTCCCCGAGTCGGCCGCGTAGCCGGTAGCCGACGGTCTCGGCGATCGCCGCAAGGAGGCCTCCGACCGCGAGCGCCGCGACGAGCGTCACGAGCGGCGCGTATGGCGAGCGCGATCCCTCCGACAGGACGAGCGGCCCGACCCGCGACCCGAGCAGCGCGCCGCCCGCGAAGCCGAGGAGCGACAGCGCCCCGACGATCAGCCCACGTGAATAACCGCCGATCGCCATCAGCAGCGCGAAGCCGATGATCGCGAAGTCGACGAAGGTCACGCTCGGTGGGAGGTGGGCGCTTCGGGCGCGGCTGCGGCCCTCGTCACCCTAACCCGGGTCTGCGCCACGGCCGCCGGGTCACCGCGCCTAGATGTCGAGCTCGAAGATGAGCTCCTTGGGGTGGCCCTCTGCGACGTCGTAGCCGTCGAGGACCTCGAGCTCCAGCGGCCGGTTTTCGGTGTTCTCGAGCGGGAGCTCGAAGATCAGGAGGGCGCCGGCCGTCGGCCCAGACGATGCCAAGCTGCCCTCGGCGGGGATGCAGTCGCCTGGCTCGAGCTCGGTGGGCGTGTACGAGAACGGGTTCTCGGAGTCCAGCGAGAGCGGCTCGAACTCGTTGCCCGCCGTGTCCACGATCCGGAACGTGCCGGCGGTCCGGACCGGCTCCTCGCTGACGTTGCAGGCCTCGAGGAAAACGCCGTAGTAGGTGGAGCCGGGCGGGGCCTGCTGCACGTTCTCCGTATAGCCCCTGTCCTCGACGTCCTCGAGGTTGAGCTGACGCGTGATGAAGACGTTGTAGGTGATGCCCTCGAGCGGGAGGGCGAGTCCCTCGCGGTGGGCGAGGTCCTCCTCCGCTCCGCACGCCGCCAGCCCGAGCGGCGAGACGGCCGCGACGACGCAGGTCGCGACGACGCGTGCCAGGCGGCGGGTCAGCATCGAGGTGGCAGTGTATGCAACGCAGCTCGGCGGCAGACGATCATCCGCCGCGGCCGTGCGCGCACGCGATTGGACACCTTACGCGCCGAAGCGAGGCGCCTTGAGCGGCTCGTAGCCGGCGATGTCGGTCCGAGCGAGCGGCGCCTCGCGCTGCTCCTCGAACACGAGCCTGAGGCGCTCGAGCGCCGTCTTCGTCTGCCGCTGCAGCCACCGACGGGCCCCCACCGCCTCCTTGAGCGTGTCCACGAGCGTCGCGGGCTCGGTCCACACGGTCAGCTCTACGCGCGTCAGCCCGCGCACGTCCTGGAGGAACTCGTAAACGGCCACCGCCGGAGTCCGGCCGAGCCGCCACAGGCGGCCGCGCTCGACGATCCGCCGCGGTCGGTCGGACTCAGCGATCGCGATCTCGCACCAGGTCGAGGACAGCGGCGCGTCGAGCATGAAGCGCGCCGCTGCGCCCACGCCGTGCGACTTCGGCCGGGTGAGGCGGAAGTCCCTCATGTAGTGGTCGCTGTAGGCGACGCGAGCCGCGAGGTCGCCGACGAAGTCGAACACCTCCTCGCGAGGGGCTGAGATCGACGCGTGGACGGTGAAGGCGCGCACGGGGCGGCCGATTCTACGAGCCTGTCTCAATACCCGGACAGGCTCAACTTCAGGGCCGCCACGCGCACCCGCGCCGGGGACGGCGGAACGTGTCTCAGGCGGCGCGCGGCGCCACGGAAATGCTGCGCTCACCGGCGTGGAGTCGCTCCGAGGCGACCGAAACCCGGTCGGCCTCGGGCACCTGCGCCAGGCAGAGCCCGCACAGGAGATGTTCGGCCTCGAGTCGGTGAAGGTACTCGCCGACCAGCGGAGTTCGCCCGCAGCCGGAGCACGTCGGTCGGTGGCTCTCCATCGAGCCGACGCTGTTGCGCAGCATGACTGATTCCAGGCTTGGATCCATGGCGCGGTGATTCGGCCTCGGTAGCGGTATACCTGCACCCTCGGACGCCTCGCTGGAGACGAGCGGCGTTCGGCGCGTGCTCAGCGGCCGTATGCCCGGTCATGCGACGCGAGCGCCTCGCCGGCGGAGGTCGCTTCGTGACAGTGCTCCATTCACTCGCAATTTCCGCGCTTTCCTTGTACAGAACGTCGAGCACTCGTTAACATCAGCACAACGTGGACCGCTGGGCCACCAAGAGCCAAGCCTTCAGGCCCGGGACGCTTGCGGGGGCTGGGTCCTTTCGCTGCGACGTCTGCGGATTCGCGGTCGCCCTCCACGAGCTCGACGAGATCCCGGCATGCCCGCACTGCGGGAACGGTCGCTTCAAACGCTCGTCGATCTTCGGCGACCACGCCGACGCGGAGCCGTGGGGCGGCGGACGGACGGAGCGTCCCGACTGGCTCGACGAGGTCCGCGACGCGCTCGCGACCGACGGTGACTACCTCACCTACCGCGACGACGATCGCGTCCACGTCGTGCCGCTCCAGGAGGGCTGGACGCGCATCGGCCGCAGCATGGCGGCGCACGTGCACTTCGACGACCCGACGATCTCGCGCCGCCACGCCCTGGTCCACTGCGAGGAGGGCGGCTCCCGGGTGCTCGACGACCGCAGCCTGAACGGCGTCTTCGTCAACGGCGAGCGGATCGAGTGGCACTCGCTCGAGGACGGAGACGAGATCCTGGTCGGACGCTTTCGGCTCTACTTCATGACGGTCGGCGGCACCCAGAAGCGCGCCCACGGGACGCAGGCCGGCGCCCGCGCGGAGAGCGCCGTCCGCTAGCGCTCCTGGAAGGTCGGTTGAGGGAGGAGGAAGGTGGGGGCCTCGCAGGTCGAGGCCCCCGCTGGCGCTCGGTGCTCGCGCAGAAAGGCCGCCTCCGGCGAGGGCACGACGGCCCCGGCGGGGCTCGCCTCGGGGTCGGCGACCGGCCTCTATAGTCGCGCGGCATGGCGACGACGATCGCGGTCCTCTCGCAGAAGGGCGGTACCGGCAAGACGACCACGGTCCGCACGCTCGCGGACGTGTTCGGGCGCGTCGGCCTGGACGTGCTCGCCGTTGACCTCGACCCACAGGCGAACCTCTCCGATTACTTCGACGTGCCGGCCGACGCCGCGCCGACCGTGGCCGATGTCTTGGACGGCCGGGCGCGGGCGGTGGACGCGATCACGAACGGGGTGCTCCCCGCCAACCTCGGCCTCGCCGAGTCCGAGCTCGTGCTGAGCGGGAAGATGGGTCGCGAGATGACGCTCAAGCGAGCGCTTCGAGAGCCGAAGCGCCGGCATGACGTGATTCTGATCGACTGCCCGCCGTCGCTCGGCCTTCTGACCGTCAACGCGCTCGTCGCCGCCGACTACGCGCTGCTCTCGACCGAGGCGCAGTACTTCTCGCTCCAGGGCGTGGAGCAGGCGCTCGAGCTGCTGGACCTGGCTCGCGACAGCCTCCACCCGGACATCGAGTGGCTCGGCGTGGTGTTGAACATCGCCGACCTGCGCACGATCCACTCGCGCGAGGCGCTCGACCAGCTGCGCGAGCGCTTCGATGAGAAGGTCTTCGAGACCGTGATCCGCCAATCGATTCGCTACGCGGAGTCAGCCGAGCGCGGCGTCTCGATCATCGACTATCGCCCCGAGCTCGGTGCCGACTACGTGGCGCTCGCCGAGGAGGTCCTCGATCGGGTCGGACTCGACGCCGAGCGCGATCGCGTCGCGCGGCTGCGCTCGGAGCTCCTGGCAGCCTGACCGACGCTTCGGCGAGGTCTCGCGGCCGACCCTGGCTCTGTTCACGTGGTTAGGAGCTCAGCTAGAGCGCCCGCACGTCCGCCCCCTCGGGCGTGAAGGTGACGCGGCGGACGTGGCAGTCCGCGGCGATGTCACGGACGCGCTCGAGCAGCATGCCGGTCTGCTCCCACTGGGACCAGAACAGCACAGAGGGGCCCGCCCCGGAGATGGTTGCGCCGACCGCCCCCAGCTCGCCCGCCCGCCGCAAGAGCTCGACCGAGCGCGGGTAGAGGTGCTCTCGGCGCGGTTGGTGCAGCCGATCGGAGAGGCCGCGACCGACCAGGTCGAGGTCCCCCCGCCCGAGCCCCAGCACCAGCAGCGCGACGTGCGCCGAGTTGTGGAGCGCATCTGCCAGCGGGACCTCCTCCGGAATCGCGGCGCGGGCCTCGGCCGTCGGCACCGGGTCGGGCGGCGTCGCGAGTACCCCTTCCAGGCCCGGCACCGGGTCGAACCGCTCGGCGGCTCCGTCGGCGCAGATCACGAAGCCGCCGTGGAGCGCGGCCGCGACGTTGTCAGGATGGCCCTCGAGCCGCGCCGCCACCTCGAGCAGCGGCACGTCCAGCTCGAACATGTGGTCGGCGGCCATCAGGCCCGCCACGATCGCCGCCGCGCTCGACCCGAGACCGGCGGCGGGCGGGATCTCCGAGTTGATCCGAAACGCGATCCCCTCGGCGGGGTGCAGCGACTCGAACGCGCGGACGCAGAGGTTGGTCCGATCGAGGGGCAGGCCGGCGACGTTCGTCTCGACGCCGAAGTCGCCGGTCTCCTGCACCTCGAGCTCGAGGTGGATGCCGAGCGCGGCCGCGAGCACGTCGTAGCCGGGGCCGAGGTTCGCGCTCGAGGCGGGCACGCGGACCACGCGATGGCGCCTCACGCGAGCACCGCCTCCTCGACAGCGGCAAGCTCGGGTTCGCAGGGCACGACCGGGGTCGCCCGGCTCATCGCGGTGGTGGGATCCTTGAGGCCGTGACCGGTGAGGACGCACACCACGCGCCCCTCGGCGCCGTACCTGATCAGGCCGGCCACTGACGCCGCCGAGGCCGGCTCGCAGAAGAGCCCCTCGGATTCGCCCAGCAACGCGTACGCGGCGAGGATCTCATCGTCGGACACCGCCCGGATCTCGCCGCGCGACGAGGTGACGGCCGCCATCGCATCCTCCCAGCGGGCCGGGTTGCCGATCCGGATCGCCGAGGCCACCGTCTCGGGGCGCTCGACCGGGGCGCCGCGCACGAGCGGCGCGGCGCCCTCGGCCTGGTAGCCGTGCAGGCGGGGCGCCACCCCATACTCCGAGAAGCCCCGCCACCACGAGGTCACATTGCCCGCGTTCCCGACCGGGATGCAGAGAACGTCGGGCGCCTCGCCGAGCGCGTCGCAGACCTCGAACGCGGCGGTCTTCTGCCCCTCGATGCGGAGCTCGTTGATGGAGTTCACGAGCGCGACGGGGTGCCGTTCGGCCAGCTCGCGCACGATCCGCAGCGCCTGGTCGAAGTTGCCGCGCAAGGCCACGACCCGCGCGCCGTGCATGAGCGCCTGGGCGAGCTTGCCGGTGGCGATCTTGCCCTCCGGCACGATCACCGCCCCGCGCAGGCCGGCGCGCGCCGCGTACGCCGCCGCGCTTGCCGCCGTGTTTCCGGTGGAGGCGCAGACGACCGCGCGGGCGCCGTCGCTCAGCGCCGCCGAGACAGCGACGGTCATGCCGCGGTCCTTGAACGAGCCGGTCGGGTTGGCCCCCTCGAACTTGAGCCAGACGTCGCATCCGGAGCGCTCGGAGAGCGCCGGCGCCGGGATCAGCGGAGTGTCGCCCTCCTCGAGCGTCACGAGCGGCTCGACGGGAAGCCGGTCGCGGTAGCGCCAGAGGCTCAGAACGTTTCCTCGATGACTCGGATCACGCGCGGCCGCGAACGCAGGAACTCCAACCGGCCGATCAGCTCGACGGCCGCGAGGAACTTCGACTCGAGCACGCGGTGCACCACCATCTCGAGGCGGGCGTCGGCGCCGAGGCCGTGCTGCACGACGGACTTCACGGACACGCCCTGGAGCCCGAGGATCTCGGCGACCTGTGCGAGCACGCCCGGCGTATCGGCCACCTCCAGATGGAGGTAGAACGCGGACTCGACGTCGGTGACGAGCGGCAGGTCCACCGGCGGCGGTGGCAGCGTTGCGGGCGGGATCATCGCCGAGACCACGTCGCCGAGGACCGCCGAGGCCGTCTGCGAGCCGCCTGCCCCGGGGCCGGACAGCGTCACCTCGGTGATCGCCGGTGACTCGATCGTCACGGCGTTGAACGACCCGTTCACCGACGCCAGCGGATGCGCGCCGAACAGGAACGTCGGGTGGACGCGGACCGACAGGCCACCGTCGACCCGCTCGGCGGTCCCGACCAGCTTCAGCGACAGGCCGAGCTCGCGCGCGTGCGCTATGTCCTGGCCGGTCAGGTTCTCGATCCCCTCGTACGACACATCCTCGACGCTGACCCTCGCTCCGAACGCCAGCCGGGCAAGGATGGCCATCTTCGCCGCGGCGTCGCGTCCGGTTACGTCGTCCGTGGGGTCGGCCTCCGCGTAGCCGAGCCCCTGCGCCTCGTGCAGCGCCTCGTCGTAGGAAACCCCGGTGCGCTCCATCTCGGTGAGGATGAAGTTGGTGGTCCCGTTGACGATGCCGTGCACGCGGTCGATGTGCGCGGCCGCCAGCGTCTCGTGGATGACGCGGATCACCGGGACGACGCCGCCGACCGCCGCCTCGAAGCGAAGCTGCACCCCTGCCGCGCGCGCCGCGTCGTAGATCTCCTCGCCGTGCTTGGAGAGCAGCGCCTTGTTCGCGGTCACGACGTGCTTCTGCGAGCCCAGCGCGCGCAGGACGTAGTCGCGGGCCGGCTCCACGCCTCCGATCAGTTCCACCACCAGATCGCTGGCGGCAACGATCTCCTCGAGGTCTCCGCTCGAGCGCGTCAGCACGCCGGCGATCTCCGGGCGCAGCCCGGTCGTGGCCTCGACCTCGTCCGCGCGCTCCTGGAGGAGGCTTCGGAAAGCAGATCCGACCGTGCCGTGGCCGAGCAGCCCGACCCTGAACGCGGTCATCGCCGGGGCCGGTGGTCGAGCCGTCTAGATGACTGATTTCGCGGCCGCGTGCGCGCGGGGAGCCCGCAGATCGAGCGGGTCGAGGACGCAGGGCGAAGCCAATGCAAAGCGCATTGGTGAGCCCGAGGACATAGAGCAGCGACGATCTGCGGGCTCATCCGCGCGTGCGGGGTCGTGAGATCAGTCATCTACTAGACGTCGCGGAGCGCAAGGTCCTCATACGTCTCCCGCCGGACGACCGCTCGCGCGCTTCCGTCCCGGCAGAAGACGACCGGCGGGCGCGGGACGGCGTTGTAGTTGTTCGCCATCGCGTGGCCGTAAGCGCCGGTCGCCGGAACGACGAGGACGTCGCCGGGGCGGGGATCGTCGAGCTCGATGTCGCGGATCAGGACGTCGCCGGATTCGCAGTGCATCCCGGCGATCGTGCAGCGCGTCTCTCCTCCAAGGCGGTCGGCGAGCTCGGCCTCGTAGCGGGCGCCGTACAGCATCGGCCGCAGGTTGTCGGACATCCCACCGTCCACCGCGACAAACGTGCGCACTCCCGGCACGCGCTTCGCGGTGCCCACCGTGTAAACGGTCACCCCGGCGTTCGCGACCAGCGAGCGGCCGGGCTCGCAGAGGACCTTCACGTGCTCGGGCGCGCCGGACAGCAGGGTCTCGACGTAGTCCTCGATCGCCGGCGGCTCGTCCGCCGCCGTATAGGCGACCCCCAGGCCGCCGCCGAGGTTGAGCAGCGGGTAGTCGCCCATCGCCCCCAGCAGCTCGCCGAGCCGCTCGTAGGGCTCGAGGTCGAAGATCTGCGAGCCGATGTGGGCGTGGAGGCCGCTGAGCTCGAGGTAGCCGGCCTCCGCGCAACGCTCGATCGCCCGCGGGACGTCGTCCATCGCGAAACCGAACTTCGAGTCCACCTGGCCGGTCTGGACCGACGAGTGGGTCGAGGGTGTGATCCCCGGGGTGACCCGCAGCATCACCGCCTGGCGCAGCTTGCGCGCGCCCACCAGCCGCTCGAGGCGGTCGATCTCATCGAAGGAGTCGATCACGACGTGCCCGATGCGTCGGTCGATCGCGTAGGCGAGCTCGTCCTCGCTCTTGTTGTTTCCGTGCAGGCAGATCCGCTCGGGTGAGAAACCGCCCAAGAGCGCCAGGTGCAGCTCGCCGCCGGATGCGACGTCGCACGAGAGGCCCTCCTCGGCAAGGAGGCGGTTGACCGCCGTGCAGGGCAGGGCCTTGCTGGCCCACACGACCTCGAAGCGCTCCGTTCGT
>JBPCPH010000017.1:0-2738 GCA_050999415.1 Thermoleophilaceae bacterium | reverse complement strand
GGGCCACGAGCGTCGCGTCGCCGGCCGCGGCCTCCTCGATCGTCAGGCCGGGCAGCCGCTCGGGCGCTTGGGCGAGGCCCCAGCCGGCCACGATCGCAGCGACCGCGAGCGCGGCGGAGAAGCGCGTCGGCCCGTAGCGCCCGCGCGCGAAGAGCAGCAGCGTCGCCACGCCGCCGAGCGCCGACACGATCACCGCCGCCAGCCCAGCGCCCTGCGTCAGCCCCTCGAACAGGGGCTCGGCATCGGCGGCCACCACGGCGATGCCGGCCAGCGCGAGGATGCCGGCCGCGACCCCCGCGCCCAGCGCACGCGCGCGGAACGCGCGCAGAAGCTCCGGCGACCCGATCCGTCGCGCGTCGCCCGCAAGGTACACGGCCGCGAGGTACGCGGAGGTCGCCACCGCCAGGGTTCCGATCGCGATCGAGGTGGGGTTGAGCCAGCTCGAGAAGAGGCCCCCGGCGGCGTTGCCAGTCGGGACGCGCCTCGAGGCGATCGCGCCGATCGCCGCGCCGAGCGCGAAGGGCGTGACGATCGACGAGAGCGAGAACACGGCCGAGGCGGTGGGGCTCTCCCCCGCGCTGCGCGCGGCATAGCTCGCGCCGCGCAGGACGATTCCGATCGCCGCCAGGAGCAGCGGGGCGGCGAGCGTCGAGAAGATCGAGCCGAACGCCTCCGGGTAGGCCGTCCAGCACACGACCAGGACGAAGATGAGCCACACGTGGTTGGCCTCCCAGACCGGCGCCAGCGCGCGGTGGGTGTGCTCGCGCACGCGATCGGCTCCGGCGCGGGCGGTGAGGTCCCAGAACCCTGCGCCGAAGTCGGCGCCGGCGAGCGCGAGGTAGGCCGCGACCCCCAGGAGGATGAGGACGGCCGGGACCTCAGCGAGCGACATCGCCGCCCTCCTCCCCCACCTCGAGCGGCGCCCGCGACAGGCGCCGCAGCAGCCAGGCCGTGGCGACGATCAGCCCCGCGTACACCGCCGCCAGGACGCCGTAGCCGAAGAGGATCCCGTCGGCGCCGGTGACCGCCTCCTCGGTGCGCATGATCCCGTAGACCACGAACGGCTGGCGGCCGACCTCCGTCACGACCCAGCCGGAGATCAGCGCGACCACCGACAGCGGCCCCGCGGCGACCACCGCGCGGAAGAACCAGCGCGACTCGGGCGGCCGACGCTTGCGCACCCAGGTCACGATCCAGACGGCGCCGATCGCCGCGAGCAGCATGCCGATTCCCACCATCGTCTGAAACGCGATGCGCACGACGTTCACCGGCGGGCGGTCCTCGGCCGGCACGGCCTCGAGCCCCTCGACGCGGGCGTTCGGGTCGTGGTAGGCGAGCAGCGAGAGCAGCTTCGGGAACTCGATCCCGTAGCGGACCTCGCCGTCCTCGTACCAGCCGAGCAGGTGCAGCGGCGCGCCCTCCTCCGTCGGTCCGAGGCCCTCCAGGGCGGCGAGCTTCGTGGGCTGGTTCTCCGCCACCGTGCGCGCCGCCCAATCGCCGACCACGAGCTGCACCGGCGAGGCGAGCGCGGCCGCGGTCAGCGAGACCACGAGCGCCGTGCGCACGTAGCGCGTCCGGTTTCCGCGCAGCCATGCGACGGCGTAGGCGGCGGCCACCAGGAAGCCCATCACGATGAAGCCCGCCAGGTACATGTGCACGAGCTCGTGCCAGAGGAACTCGTTGCCGAAGAGAGCGTCCCAGGGCTCGACGTCCACCGCGCGTCCGCCGCTCAGCTCGAACCCCGACGGGTTGTTCATCCAGGCGTTGACCGCGATCACCGTCAGCGAGCCGGTGACGCCGGCGACGATCACCGGGATGCCCGTGAGCAGGTGCAGCCGCGGCGACATACGGTCCCAGCCGTAGACGTAGATCGCGATGAAGATCGCCTCGACGAAGAACGAGAAGCCCTCGAGCGCGAAGCCGAGCCCGAAGACGTCGCCGAAGGTGGCCATGAAGTTCGGCCACAGCAGGCCGAGCTCGAACGACAGGATCGTGCCGGTCACGACGCCGACCGCGAACAGGGCGATCATCACCTTCGACCAGCGCCGCGCGAGCGTGCGATAGAGCGGGTCGCCCGTGCGCAGGTGGAGCCACTCGACGAACACGACGATCGCCGGGAACGCGATGCCGAAGCAGACGAGCGGGATGTGCACGGCGAACGAGAGCGCCTGCATCTGGCGCGCCTCGAGCAGGTACTCCTGATCGACCGGGCCGAGGGCGCTGGCCAGGAGGCCGATCATGGCGTCTGGTGTATCACGGTCCACATGCTGTACGGCGAGTGGACAACGGCGAGCTCATGCGTCAACCTCCCGTCATGCAGAGCGCCGCGCGCGTGTCGGACACCGACCGGGAACGGATGGCACGCTTCCTGGGCGAGCGCTCGGCCGAGGGCTACCTGAGCGTCGAGACCTTCGTCGAGCGGATCGACTGCGCGTACGCGGCTCGCTCGCGCGACGACCTCGAAGCGCTCGCCCGCGACCTCCCGGGCCATCCGGAGGGATGGATGCGAACGACCTTGCACCGGCTCACCGGCGCCGCCGCCGAGACGCTGCGCGCGGCCGGGGACCTGGTCGAAGCCGGTGCGGCCAAGCGGCTGGTCCTCGACGGCACGGCGGCCGGGCGGCTCGGCCCCGGGTTGTTCACGATCGGGCGCGCGCTCGACTGCGACTACGTCCTGTCCGACCCGACGGCGTCCCGCTGCCACGCCGAGCTTCGGTGCGAGGAGCACGTCTGGGTCC
>JBPCPH010000145.1:0-13659 GCA_050999415.1 Thermoleophilaceae bacterium | reverse complement strand
CCACCTCGAGGCCGATCTCGTGGATTCGAATCCCGTCGTAAACGCGAAGGCCCTCGAAGAGCGTCGAGACAGGGGCCACGCGGTCCGGCGCTGGACCGAGCGCAACCTCTTCTTCGGAGGCGTGCAGGCGGTGGCGCGCGACGCCACCACCGGGACCGTGTCCGGCGGCGGCGACCCGCGGCGCGGCGGCGTGTCGCTGGTCGTCGTATGAGGGGTGCCGCGGCCGCCATCGCGTCCGCGGCCGCGCTCGCCGCGGCCGCGTGCGGCGGCACGGCCGGCGACCTGATCGCGCTCGAGGTCTCGGGCGGCTTCGAGGGCGACCGGGTGCGGCTCACCGTGACCCAGGACGGCCGCGGCCGCTGCGACGATGGCGCCCTCATGCCCATACCCAGCGAGCGCCTGATCGAGGCGCGCGAGGTGGAGCGCGAGCTCGAGGGACTGGCCGGGGAGGGGGAGTCGTTCGAGGGCCAGGGCTCCCCCGACCGGCGGAGCTACGTCGCGCGTACGCAGTCGGGGTCCATCAGCTGGACCGAGGGTGTCCCCGGCCTGCCGCCGGTGCTCCCCCGCACCGCCCTGCTCGCCCAGCAGCTCCGCGACGACCTCTGCTCCGGCTAGATGGCTGATTCGACGACCCCGGGCGCGGCCGTCGAATCAACCATCTAGCTGCGTACCTTGCCGTTGGAGCGCGCCCGCTCGCTCGCGCGCTCGACGTAGTCGAGCCGCTTCATCGCCGCCTCCAGCAGCTCCCCAACCGCGTGCAGCCGCTCCTCCTCCGAACGCAGCTCGAGCAGCCGCTGCTTGGCCTGGAGCGGGAACTCCACGGTGGCCGCCATGGCGTAGGCGGTCATCGTCGTTAGGTCGTCGTCCTCGGGGCGGGAGTCGGTCACCCGTTCGACCAGCTCCGCGTAACGCTCGCGCGCCTCGGTCCCGGCCTCGAGGTCGGCGTCCGAGTCGGTGCCGCTGTCTTCCGCGTCCTCGAGCAGGTCGATGTCGCCCGCCGGGTAGGCCATGTCCTCGATCCGCCGCACGAGCCGGAACGGCGACGAGCCGCGCGTGAGGACGTTCATCCGTCCGTCGTCCATGCGCTCCAGGACCTCGGTGATCGCGACCGTGCAGCCGATGTCTCGCAGCCCCTCGTCCGAGACCCAGACGATCCCGAACTCGCTGTCGTCGTCGAGGCACTCGCCGACCATCGTCTTGTAGCGATCCTCGAAGATGTGCAGTGGGACGACCTCGCCCGGGAGGACGACGATCCCGAGCGGGAAGAGCGGGAACGCCTCGTAGGATTCCTGCATCACGCCCAGGCTACCGGCATGATCCCGAGCCGATGTGCCGGGCGTACAGGGGTGAGATGACGGCTCTCGTGTGGTTCCGGCGCGACCTGCGCGTCCGCGACCATCCCGCCCTTCGCGAAGCGCTCGCCCGCGCGGCGCGGGAGGCTGCCAAGTCGCGCTACCGGGCAGCCCCGGAGCGCTGACGTCCTGACGGAGCTTGGCGAGCGCTCCGGAAGCGTTAGCGCCCCGGCGCCCGTGCGGACAGCAGCAGGTTGTAGAAGAGTGCCGGCGGAAGGTACGGCTCGAGCACCGCACGGTCCACCGCGCGAAGCGCCTGGTAGCCACCGTAGGCATACCAGCGCCAGAGCGTCGGCACCTCGGCGGGCTCGGCGCTCGCCTCGAGCGTCCGGCTCGCCCATCCGAACCAGCTCGCGGCGAGGTCCTCGCCGCGAACCCGGATGCGCTTGAGGCCCGCGCGGCGCGCCAATCGATCGAGGTCGCCTGGCGCGAACGAGTGCACGTCCACGAGCCACTCGAGCTGGTGCTCTCCAGGTTCGGCGGAGCCGTTGGCCGCGGAAGCGCCCATCAGCCGGCGCCATGCCGGCGCCGCCGCCACCGCAGCCCGCTTGGGCACCGCAGCAAGGCGGTCGCCGTGGCGCGAGGGCTCGCCGCAGAACGCGAGCGTCCCGCCGGGGAGCAGAACGCGCTGGAACTCAGCGAAGGCCGCATCCAGGTCGGGCAGGTGGTGCAGGACGGCGTGCCCGAGGACGAGGTCGAAGCTGTCGTCGTCGAACGGAAGCTCGGCGGCCTCCGCCCTGTGGGTCTCCACGGGCAGCGCCAGGCTCGCGGCGCTCCGCTCCAACCGGTCGAGCATCCCCTGGGAGATGTCGATCGCCACCGCCCGCTCGAGCACGCCGGCGGCGAGGAGGTTGAGGCTGAAGTACCCGGTCCCGGCGCCGATCTCGAGGCCGCGCGCAAAGCGTCCTGGCGCGCGTCCGAGCGCCCGGCCGAGCTTCGCGAGCACCCGCGCCTGGCTCTCCGCGTCGTAGGCGATGCTCCACTTGGCGTCGTACTCGGACGCCGCGACGTCGTGGTAGCGCGCGTTGGCGTCCTTGATCTCCTTGGCCCCCGCCAGCCCCATGGCGCGCGGACTATATGGCGGCCGAGCCGCCCGGAGCGCGTTGTGGCAGCATCAGGCGCGTGAAGGTCGGGCTCGTCCTCGGTGCGGGCGGCGTCATGGGCGGCGCCTGGCTGACGGGCGGGCTCGACGCCCTCACCTCCGAGACGGGCTGGGACCCCGGCAGCGCGGATCGCATCGTCGGCACCTCTGCGGGGTCGATGATGGGCGCGCTGTGCGCCGCCGGCGTCCCGCCGTGGTTCATGGTCGCCCACTCCCGCGGGGAGGCCTTCGACGGCGTGACCGACGCGCGCGGCCGTCCCGCCGAGGATGCAGACCGCGCGGCCGGCGCGGTGTTCCGGGTCGACCGTGCGCTGCCCCCGCTCGGCCCCGGCTCCTGGCGACTCGCGCTGTCGGCGCTCGGCCGGCCCGACCGCCATACGCCGGCCGCTTTCTTCGCCGGTTGGCTGCCGCGCGGAATGATCTCCACCGAGCCGCTCAAGGACACGATTCGGCGGGCCGTCGGGGGAGGGTGGGCGCCGCACCCGAGCCTTTGGGTCGTGGCCTGCGACTACGCGACCGGCCGACGTGTGGCGTTCGGCCGCGACGGCGCGCCGGACGCCGAGCTGGCGGACGCCGTGGCCGCCTCGTGCGCGATCCCGGGCTTCTACCGGCCGGTAACGATCGGCAGCCGGCGCTACGTGGACGGCGGGATGTACTCGACGTCGAATCTCGACATCCTCCGGGATTCCTCACTCGACCTCGTGGTCTGCCTGAACCCGACGTCGTCCCTGCATCCGACGCGCGGCTGGAACCCGGCCGCGTGGGCGTCGGACGCGATGCGGGCGGCGTCCGGCCGGCGGCTGGGGCGGGAGACGAAGCGCCTCCGCGAGCGCGGGACCGAGGTCGTGCTGATCCAGCCGACGATCGAGGACCTGGCGGTGATCGGCCCCAACTTGATGAGCCGTAAGCGCCGCAACGAGGTGATCGCCACCGCGCGACGGACGGTAGCCGCGCAGCTGCAGCGTTCGGAGGTGCGCGAGCTTGTGGACGACCTCCCGCCAGGTAGGCCGGAGGCTGTCACGCGGCCGGTGGGACCCTCGTCGGAGTGGCCGAACTTCGTGGAGGCCGCTCGCGAGCGCTTCGAGGCCGGCGCCAACGGCGCCGGTCGCAGTCGGTCCCGCCGCGGCGAGCGGACGAAGGCGGCCGGCCGTGGCTGATAACGGACTCCCGGAGCGTTTCGGCGGAGCCGGCGCCGCCGCCGGCCAGGCGCTCGGCCTCGCGGGACAGGCGCTCGGCCTCGGTGGACGCCTTGCGTCGGCCGCCGCGCGCGGCGTCCAGCGCCGTATCCCGCGCGCCGACCTCGACGAGCGCGACCCCGACTACATCCGCGAGAACCTCGCCGGCCTGTGGATGCTCGCGAGCTTCTACTTCCGCGCCGACGTGCGTGGGCTCGGCAACGTCCCAGCCGAGGGACCGGTCCTGCTCGTGGGCAACCACTCGGGCGGCAACATTCCCGCCGACACGTTCGTCTTCACGCTCGCCTTCAACACCTACTTCGGCGTGGAACGCCGCTTCTACCAGCTCGCCCACAACCTTGTCCTGGCGATGCCGGGCATCGGCTATCTGCGCAAGTACGGGACGGTCGCCGCCTCGCACGAGAACGCCGAGAGAGCGCTCGACACCGGCGCGGCGCTGCTCGTCTATCCGGGCGGTGACTACGAGACCCACCGACCGACCTGGGAATCGAACCGGGTTGACTTCGACGGGCGCAAGGGCTTCATCCGGCTCGCGATCGAGAAGGACGTGCCGATTGTGCCGGTCGTGTCGATCGGCGGGCAGGAGACCGCGCTCTTTCTGTCGCGCGGCGAGCGCCTCGCGCGCTTTCTGCGCCTTGACACGACGCTCCGGCTCAAGGTGCTGCCGATCTCGCTGGCGCTTCCGTGGGGGCTCAACGTCGGCGACATGGCGGGCCACTTCCCGCTGCCGGCGAAGATCGTGATCGAGGCGCTGCCTGCGGTCGAGCTGCGCGAGCAGTTCGGCGAGGATCCCGACCCCGACGAGGTCTACGACCACCTGGCGAACAGCATGCAGGCCACGCTCGACCGGCTCGCCGAGGAGCGGCGGCTGCCTGTGATCGGGTGAGGCCTGGATGCGCGTCGAGGAGCAGATCGTGGTCGAGGCCCCGGCGCGGCGCGTCTGGGACGTCGTCACCGACCCCGCGAACTACCAGGACTTCATGGCCGGCATCACGCGCTGGGAGACGCAGGGCGAGGTCGACCGCGGCCTCGGCGCCCGCTATGCGATGCGCATGGAGGTCGGCTCGGCCGAGGTCGGGGGGCTGATCGAGGTCGTCGAGTTCGACGAGCCGCGCGACATGGCGTGGACGAGCGTCACCGGGCTCGACCAGCGCGGGCGCTGGCGGTTGCGCGAGCGCGAGCGCGGGCGCACCGTCGTCTCGCTGCGGGTCAGCTACCAGGCGCCCGGCGGCCTGCTGGCGACGCTCGCTGACCGTGCCTCGGCGCCGCTCGTGCGGCGCAACCTGCGCAACTCGCTCGCCAACCTCAAGCGCGACCTCGAGGATGGCGGCGAGGCCCTGCCGGCGGGCGGCGGGCCCGACCCGCTCGAGCTCGTCAGCGACGGCATCCACGCGGCGCGGGTGCTCGTCGGCGCCGGCCTCGTGCACCCCGTGCGCCCGGACCGCCTGATCCGCGCCGGCCTCGACGTGGCCCGCTGGGGGCCGACGCCGGCCGCCGGCTACGCCGCGTCCGCCGACCGCTACCCGGGCGCGCTCGCCATCATCGACGAGCGCGGCGCGCTCACCTTCGACCAGGTTCACCGGCGCACGAACGCGCTCGCGCACGCGCTGTCCGACGCCGGCGTGCTCGAGGGCGACGGCATCGCGATCATGTGCCGCAACCACCGCGGCTTCTGCGAGGCCACGATCGCGGCGTCCAAGCTCGGCGCCAACGCGCTGTTTCTCAACACGGCGTTCGCGGGGCCGCAGCTCACCGAAGTGGTCCGCCGCGAGAAGCCGAAGGCGATCGTCTACGACCAGGAGTTCGCGGAGCTCCTGACCGAGGCCGGCCGGCGGCGCAAGCGCTTCGTGGCCTGGCAGGAGGACGAGGAAGACGCCGCCGACCCCACGCTCGAAGACCTGATCGCGGCCGGGGACCCCAACGACGCAGTGCCGCCCGACGACCCCGGCAAGGTCGTGATCCTCACCTCCGGCACAACCGGGACGCCCAAGGGCGCGTCGCGCGGGCAGCCGGGCGTCGGCGCCGCTGTCTCGATCCTCGCGAAAATCCCCTTGCGCGCGCGCAGCCGCGTGCACATCGCCGCGCCGCTCTTCCACGCTTGGGGCATGGCCCACTTCCAGCTCGGCCTGCTGCTGTCCTCGACGCTCGTCCTCCGGCGCAAGTTCGACCCCGAGGAGACGCTTGCGGCGATCGCCTCGCACGGGGTCGAGTGCTGCCCGATGGTGCCGGTGATGCTTCAGCGCATCCTCGCCCTTCCGGAGGAGGTCCGCCGACGCTACGACACCACGAGCCTGCACACGGTGCCGGTCAGCGGCTCGGCCCTGCCCGGCGACCTCGCCGAGCATTTCATGGACGAGTTCGGCGACGTGCTCTACAACCTCTACGGCTCGACCGAGGTGGCGTGGGCGGCGATCGCGAGCCCCGAGGACCTGCGCGAGGCCCCCGGCACCTCCGGCGCGCCGCCGCGTGGCACCATGCTCAAGATCCTCGACGACGGCGACCGGGAGGTCCCGCGCGGCGAGGCGGGGCGGATCTTCGTGGGCAACGAGATGCTTTTTGAGGGCTACACCGGCGGCGGTGGCGAAACGACCGTGGACGGCCTGATGGCCACCGGCGACCTCGGCCGTCTCGACGAGCGCGGCCGGCTGTTCGTCGAGGGCCGCTCCGACGAGATGATCGTCTCCGGCGGCGAGAACGTCTACCCGCAGGAGGTCGAGGACCTGCTCTCACGGCACGAGCGGATCGAGGAGGCGGCGGTGATCGGCGTCGAGGACGAGGACTGGGGCCAGCGGCTCGAGGCCTTCGTGGTCGCGCGCGGGAAGCTGTCGGAAAAGGAGGTCCTCGCCTACGTGAAGGACAACCTCGCCCGCTACAAGGTGCCGCGCAGGGTCGAGCTGATCGACGAGCTGCCGCGGAACCAGACCGGCAAGGTGCTGAAGCGCGAGCTGGCGGAGCGGTCTTAGATGGCTGCCCCCACGACCCCGCACGCGGCCGCGGGATCAGTCACCTAGGCCGCTTGGCTCGCGCGAGCGACTTGCGGCCGAACCCCGACCACGTCCAGCGCCACCAGCCGCCGGGCGTGCCGCCGCTCGCGCTGACCGGCGAGCGCACGCTGCCGGACGTGCCGGTCGAGAACTACTGGTTTCGGCGCCACCTCGTCGTGTACGAGTGGATCGCGGAACGCTGCGATGCCCTGGACGTCGTCGACATGGCATGTGGCGAGGGCTACGGCACCGACGTCCTCGCGCGGCGTGCCGCGAGCGTCGTCGGCGTGGACGCGAACCCCGACGCCTTCGAGCATGCGCGAGCGAGGTACTCCGACGCCGGGGTCCGCTTCGAGCGGGCGCTGATCGACGGGTTCGACGAGCCGTGCGACGCCGTTGTCTTTCTCCAGACGATCGAGCACGTACGGGACGCCCGCGCCACGCTGTGCCATCTCCGCTCGCTGTTGCGACCGGGCGGCCGCGCCTACGTGTCGACGCCCAATCTGGTCACGCTCGCGCCGCCCGGCGCCGAGAAGTCCGACAACCCGTGGCACGTGCGCGAGTACCGCGCCGGGGAGTTCCGCGAGCTGTGCGAGGCGTGCTTCGACCGCGTCGAGCTGTACGGGCTCTTTCACGCGCGCAAGCTGGCGCTCGAGCAGCGGGCGATCGCGCTCGGCTGGCACCGGGTGCACCGGGCGCTCGGGATGACGAAGCCGTTCTACGACAGGTTCGTGCCGGCGATCTCGGCGCGCGACTTCGCGCTGCGACCGCTGGCGCCGGGTGACCCGCGGGCCGAGCGCGCCCTCGACTTCGTCGCGGTGCTCGCGTGAGCGGGCGCGCCGGCGCGGTGCGCGACCGCGGCGCGCTCTGCCTCGTCCTCCACGCCCACATGCCCTACGTGGAGGGCTTCGGCACGTGGCCATTCGGGGAGGAGTGGCTGTGGGAGGCGGTCGCGACCGTCTACCTGCCGCTGCTCGAGACGCTGGCCGAGGGGCCGGTGACGCTCGGGCTGACCCCGGTGCTCTGCGACCAGCTCGAGCTGCTCCCAGGCGACGCGGGAGCGCGCTTTCTGACGTTCATGCGCGGGGTCCGTGCAGAGGTGCACGCCGAGGACGCGCGCGGGCTCGAGCGCGGCGGCGAGCCGGCGCTGGCGGCCGAGGTTCGCCGCGCGGCGGGCGACTACTCGTTGGCCGCGGACGCCCTCGAGCGGATCGACGGCGACCTGCTGGGAGCGCTGCGGCGGCTCTCCAACGAGGGGGCGGTCGAGCTCTGGGCGGGGCCCGCCACCCACGCGGTGATGCCGCTGATCGCGACCGACGCCGGCCGCCGCCTCCAGCTCGCGACCGGGCTCGCGAGCCACGAGCGGCGATTCGGCGAGTTCGGCGGCGGGCTGTGGCTGCCCGAGTGCGCCTACGAGCCGGGGCTCGAGCGCGAGCTCGACGACTTCGGCGTTCGTGCGTTCTGCGTGGACCAGACGGACGCGCTCGGCCTCGGATCGCTGGACCATCTCGAGCCGGTCGCGACGCGCGCCGGTTCCGTGGCAGTCCCGGTGGACTGGGAGGCGGTCACGCTCGTATGGGGAAGCTCCGGATACCCGGCCGGCCCGGAGTACCGGGACACACACCGCAAGACGCTTCACGACCTGATGCCGTGGAGAAACGGCGGCGGCCCCTACGACCACGGGCGCGCGCTCGCGCAAGCGGCGGCGGACGCGCGCGACTTCGTTGCTCGGGCGATCACCCGGCTCGACCGCTTCCGCGCCGAGCGGGGGCGCCCGGGCCTTCTGTGCTGCGCGCTCGACGCCGAGCTGCTCGGGCACTGGTGGTACGAGGGCCGCGAGTGGCTGCGCGTGGTGCTCGACGAGGCGCCGCGCCAGGGGCTCGACCTGGCGGCGCTCCCGGGCGGGCTCGAGCGGGTGGAACCGGTCGTGCGCGACCTCGCGCCCGCCTCGTGGGGGATGCCGAAGAATCTGACGACGTGGGACTCGCCCGCGGTCGCCCCGCTCGCGTTCCAGGCTCGCTTGGCCGAGCTCGAGGTCGTGGCCGCGGCGTCGGCGGCCGGCGGCGCCGAGCGCCGCCCGGCGCTCGCCCGCGCCGCCCGCGAGCTGCTGGCGCTCCAGTCGAGCGATTGGGCGTTCCTACTAACGCGCGCGCTCGCCGGCGACTACCCGCGCGAGCGAATCCGCGCGCACCGCGGCTCGCTCGACGCCGCCATCCGCGCTCTGAGAGACTCTCGGACCGCCGTGCCGCCACCCGAGCTTCGCAACCTGGCCCCGGCGCTCGATCTCGCGCCGCTCCTCGCTCCCTGACCGCCGCTTCGATGCGCGCGCCACTCACCCCCTGACCGATTCGATGCGCGCGCTCATCCTGTCCTGGGAGTACCCCCCGCTGATCGAGGGCGGCCTCGCGCGCCACGTGCGCAAGCTCTCGGAGGGGCTGGTGGCGAGCGGCGTCGAGGTGCACGTGCTCACGCGCGGGATGGAGGAGTCGCCGCCCGAGGAGGACGTGGCAGGCGTCACGGTCCACCGCGTGCGCGAGCCCGACCGACCGCGCGAGCTCGGCGAGTTCGTCACCTGGGTCGAGCACATGAACGCGGACATGCTCGCCGCCGGTGTCGAGCTCGGCGACAGCTACGACTTCGACGTCGTGCACGGACACGACTGGCTCGTTGCGGTGGCGGGCGACCACCTGGCGAAGCGCTTTCGCTGCCCGCTGCTCGTCACGATCCACGCCACCGAGTTCGGCCGCCACCAGGGCTGGGTGGACAAGCACCCGCAGTCGCACATACACGGCGTGGAGCGCTGGATGGCGAACCGCGCCGACCGGGTGATCGCGTGTTCGTCGTACATGCGCGAGCACGTCTCCGACGTCTACGGGCTCGAGGAGGATCGCGTCACCGTGATTCCGAACGGGATCGACCCCGCCGACCTGGTCGCGACCCACGACCTCGCGGGGCTGCGGGCGCGCTTCGCGGAGCCGGACGAGCGGCTGGTGCTGCTGGTCGGGCGGCTCGTGTACGAGAAGGGCTTTCAGATCGCGCTCGAGGCGCTGCCGCGGCTGATTGAGCGCGTCGGCAACGTGCGCTTCCTCGTGGCCGGGTCGGGCACGCACGAGGACGAACTGCGCGAGCAGGCGCGCAATGTGGGCCTCGAGACGCACGGCACCTTCCTCGGCTGGATCGGCGACGACGTCCTGCACTCGCTCTATCGGATCGCCGACCTCTGCGTGGTCCCCTCGATCTACGAGCCGTTCGGGCTGGTGGCGCTGGAGGCGATGGCGTCCGGCTGCCCGTGCCTCGTCGCTAACACGGGCGGCCTGCGCGAGGTCGTGCCCAACGAGGACGTGGGCCTGCGCTTTCACTCGCGCGACCCCGACTCGCTCGGGGCGATGGCCGAGCGCCTGCTGACCGACGCGGAGCTGCGCGAGCGCCTGGTGGCCGAGGCCTCCGAGCACGTGCTGCGCTTCGACTGGACCGACGTGGCCGAGCGCACCGGCGCGGTCTACGCCGAGGTGACTGCCTGGGCGCGGGTGCGGTAGGCGCCTCCGCGCCTCGCGCCGTCAGGCGCGCAACCCCGCCAGCACCCGTTCGAGCGCAGCTCCCATCTCGGCGCGCGCCGTCTCGCGGTCGGGCGCCCGCGCCACGTAGAGGGCGGCCTCGTCGAGCGCACCGAGCAGCACGTGCGCGAGCGGGCGCACGGGTTGTCGCGGGATCTGCCCCGCTTCCATGGCCGCTTCGAGCGCGCTCTCGGTTAGGCCCATCCCGTAGCGCCAGCCGATCTCGCGCCAGCGCTCCCAGCCGAGCACCGATGGGGCGTCGAGGAGGACGATGCGGTGCACCTCCGGCTCGGCGGCCGCCTCGAGCATCGACTCGGCGCCGACCGACAGCGCAGCCATCGGATCCTTGGCGCCGACCGCCACCACCCGTTCGCTGATCCGCTCTAGCAGGTCCGCCTCCACCTCCTCGAAGACCGCGGCCAGGAGGTCCTCCTTCCCGCCGAAGTGGTGGTAGAGCGCGCCGCGCGTCACGCCGGCGGCGCGCACGATCTCCTCGGTACCCACCGCCGCGTAGCCGCGCGCGCCGAACATTCGCCGCGCCGCGCGCACCAGCGCCGCCTGCGTTCCCTCGGAACGCTCAGATTGGGTGCGGGGATGGCTACGTTGCTTGCGTGACATACAGGCAGTATGTATGGTGCTCTGATAGTCGGTCGCAGGTCGTCGCTTCGGACCTGCCCGCAAGCTACTCAGCGAAGGGGACGCCGATGACCGCCACCGCCACGACCACCACCGAAATCCAGCTGCCGCAGGGGAGGATCGCCGTCCGCGACACCGGTTCTGGCGAGCCGATCGTGTTCGTCCACGGCCTGCTCGTGGACGGCAGCCTGTGGCGGAAGGTGACGCCGCTGCTCGACGCCGAGTTTCGCTGTGTGGCACCGGACTGGCCGCTTGGGTCGCACCAAACGCCGATGGCAGCGGACGCCGACCTGTCACCGCGCGGTGTCGCTCACATGATCGCCGACACGCTCGAGGCGCTGGGGCTCGAGGACGTGACGCTGGTGGGCAACGACACCGGCGGCGCGATCTCCCAGCTCGTAGCCGTCGAGCGGCCCGAGCGAATCGGCCGCCTCGTGCTCACCAACTGTGATGCGTTCGAGAACTTCCTGCCGCCGCTGTTTCGCCCCTACCAGTGGCTCGCGCGGGTGCCGCCGCTGCTAACCGCGGCCGTGCAGCCGGTGCGCGTGCGCGGGCTCCGACGGCTGCCGATGGCGTTCGGGCTCGTGACCAAGCGGCCGGTGCCGCACGAGGTCACGGACGCGTGGCTGCGCCCCTTCTTCTCCCAGCGCGGCGTGCGCCGCGACACGGCCAAGCTGCTGCGGGGAATCGACAAGCGGGACACGCTTGAGGCCGCGGCGAAGCTCGCGAGCTTCGACCGCCCGGCGCTCGTCGCCTGGGGCAACGAGGACAAGGCGTTTCCGCTCGACCACGGCCGCCGGCTCGCCGCGATCCTCCCGCAGGGCCGGCTCGAGGAGGTCCCCGACTCGCGGACGTTCGTCTCAGAAGACCAGCCCGAGCGGCTCGCGCGGCTGATCGGCGAGCTCATTCGTTCGGCGCCGATCGGGCGCACAGCGGCCTCTGCGAGCTGAGCGCGGGCCTTCGAGCACCCCCCGGCCGAGCTACTCCCAGCGCAGCTCGCGCGGGGTCTCGCGCATCCGAATGACGCGCGCCGGCACGCCGCCGACCACGGCGTTCGCCGGCACGTCGCGTGTCACGACAGCGCCCGTCCCCACGATCGCGTTGTCGCCCACGCTCACGCCGCGGAGGATGCTGGCGCCGTAGCCGATCCAGACGTTGTGTCCCACGCGGACGTCACGCTTGTAGATGCCCTGGAGCCGGACCGGGCGCTCGACCTCGGCCACGCCGTGGTCGAAGTCGATCAACATCACGCGGTCGGCGATCACGCACTCGCGCCCGATCGACACCCGCTGATAGGCGGAGATCGTGCAGTCCTGACCGAGCACGGTCTTGGCGCCGATCGAGACGACCCCCTCGTGGCAGCGGACCTTGGTGCCGTGGCCGAGCCACGACCAGCGGCCGAGCTCGATTCGCCCGTCGCGGCCGATCTGCAGCGTGACGCGCGACCCGATGAACGCCAGTCCGTCGAGCCCGAGCCGTCCTCCGTAGGTCGAGAGGTAGCGCCGCCGCAGCAGGCGCGCCACGAGCAGCGCGTACGCCGGCGTGAGCATCCTGTGGCGGCGCATGAAGCTCAGAAGCGCCAGCGGCCCGCCGTGACGCGGTGGCGGCTCGGCGCGCACGGCCGGCGGAGCGTCGGTCGGCGGCGGTACCGCCGGGGCCTCGGTCTGCGGCGTCCGCATCGACGGGATGATAGGAAGCCGCTCGACCGCCAGCCCGTACGATCCAGCCGCCGTGGCAGCGCCCGACACAGCCGCTGACCTCGCCGAGCCCCTGCTCGCTGGAGACAAGCGGGCCCTGGCGCGCGCGATCTCGCTCGTCGAGAGCGACGACGCAGAGGGCTGGGCGCTGGTGCGCGAGCTCTACCCCCGCACAGGCCGCGCGTCAATCGTCGGTTTCACCGGGCCGCCGGGCGTCGGCAAGTCCACCCTGATCGGCCGCCTCGTGGAGCACTCTCGCGCGCACGAGCGCCAGGTGGCGGTGCTGTCGATCGACCCGTCGTCCCCGTTTACGAAGGGAGCGCTGCTCGGCGACCGGATCCGGCTCGCGGACCACTTCCTCGATCCCGGCGTCTTCATCCGCTCGATGGCGAGCCGCGGATCGCTGGGCGGGCTGTCGGAGGCGACGCTCCAGGCCGCGCTCCTGATGGACGCCGCCGGCAACGACGACGTCTTCCTCGAGACCGTCGGCATCGGCCAAGCCGAGGTGGACATCATCGACCACGCCGACACGGTGGTGCTGGTGCTGATGCCAGGCGCGGGGGACTCGATCCAGGCGCTCAAGGCGGGCGTCATGGAGATTCCGGACGTGATCGTCGTCAACAAGTCCGACCACCCGCTCACCGGCACGGTGATGCGCGAGATCAGGGCGGTACTGTCGCTCGGCCCCCCGGGAGGCTGGCAGGTTCCGATCGTGAAGACCGAGGCGTCACGGTCGGAGGGCGTCGAGGAGCTCGCTGAGAAGATCGCCGAGCACCGCGCGCACATTGAGGCCGAGGGCACGCTCGAGCAGCGCCGCCGCCGCAACCTGATGAACGAGGTGATGGCGCTCGCCACCCACCGGCTGCGCCGCCGCCTCGAGGAGTCCGTCGCAGACGACCCGGCCGCCGCCGAGCTGCTCGATGAGGTGGCCGCGCGGCGGCTCGATCCGGCGAGCGCGGCCGCTCGGTTGCTCGACGAGCGCGACTGACCGGGCCGTCTAAGACCTGCGTCGGCGCCCGCTCGGAGCCGCGGGGGCGGCCGCGGCGAGCCCGAGGCCGCGGATCCGGGCGTCGGCGCGCTCATTGGCCTGCGCGGCTTCCTCGGGCCGCGCCCCCGCGAGCTCGGAGGCGTAGATCTG
>JBPCPH010000141.1:0-6710 GCA_050999415.1 Thermoleophilaceae bacterium | reverse complement strand
GCCTCACCGTGCACGCCCACGCCTTCTCCGCCTCGGCGCGAGAGAAGATCGAGGCGGCCGGCGGCTCCGTCCAACTGCTCGATAAATAGCCGACCATGCTGAAGACCTTCCTCAACTCCTTCCGGGTCCCCGAGATCCGGAAGAAGCTGGCCTTCACCGCGGCCATGCTCTTGCTCTACCGTGTGGGCGCCTACATCCCGGCCCCTGGCATCAACGTGGACGCGGTCAAGGCGATCTCCGAGAACTTCTCGGGATCCAATGTGCTCGGCTTCCTGAACCTGTTCTCGGGCGGGAGCCTCCAGCGCTTCGCGATCTTCGCGCTCGGGATCATGCCCTACATCACCGCCTCGATCATCATGCAGCTGATGCAGGTGGTCCTGCCGTCGCTCGAGAAGCTGCGCAAGGAGGGCGAGGTCGGGCAGCAGAAGATCACCCAGTACACGCGTTACCTGACGGTCGGGCTCTCCTTCGCCCAGTCAATCGGTTACGTGTTCCTCTTCCGCAGCTTCGGCGCCGGCACCGGAGCGGAGGTCGTCGACGGCTTCAACTTCGCGACGGTGCTCGTGATCGTGCTGACGCTCACCGCAGGCTCGATTCTGATCATGTGGTTCGGCGAGCTGATCACCCAGCGCGGGATCGGCAACGGGATCTCGCTGATGATCTTCGCGAGCATCGTCGCTGGCCTGCCGCAGGGGATCTCGGCCTGGTGGACGAACCCGGATCAGATCTTCAAGGTGATGATGCCGTTCATGGCGCTCGCGATCATCGCCGCGATCGTCTACATCCAGGAGGGTCAGCGCCGCATCCCGGTGCAGTACGCCAAGCGCGTCGTGGGCCGCCGGATGTCGGGCGGCGGCTCGACCTACCTCCCGCTACGGGTCAACATGGCGGGCGTGATCCCGGTGATCTTCGCCGCCTCGATCATGGCGTTCCCGCCGACGATCGGCGAGCTCAGCCAGGCCGGGTGGGCGAGCGACATCGCGGCGCTCTTCAACCCGAACGGCGCCGCCTTCCTGATCGGGCAGTCGCTGTTCATCATCGTCTTCACCTACTTCTACACGGCGGTCACGTTCAATCCGGTGGAGCAGGCCGACAACCTGAAGAAGTACGGCGGGTTCATCCCGGGGGTGAGGCCCGGGCGGCCGACGGCCGAGTTCCTCGACCGCATCCTCGCCCGGCTGACCCTCCCGGGGGCGCTCTACCTCGCCGCCGTCGCCGCGCTTCCCACGATCCTGATCAACCAGACCAGCGCCAACTTCTTCTTCGGTGGGACCTCGATCCTGATCGTCGTCGGGGTGGCGCTCGACACGATGAAGCAGCTCGAGGCGCAGATGATGATGCGCAACTACGAGGGCTTTCTGAAGTAGGCCGCCCGGCGCTCGCCGCCCGCGGCGTGGCCCCTGACGCGCCCGCTCATCTCGATACGCTGCGCCCCCTCATGAGCGAGCTGAACCTAGTGCTCCTCGGGCCCCCGGGCGCCGGCAAGGGCACCCAGGCCGAGCGGCTGGTGGAGGACTTCGACCTCCCCTACTACGCCACCGGGCACATTTTGCGCGAGGCGGTCAAGGAGCAGTCCAAGCTCGGGCAGGAGGCAGCGGAGTACATGGACCGCGGGGACCTCGTGCCCGACGAGTTGATCGTCGAGGTCATCAGGGAGCGCGTGGACCGCCAGGAGGCCGCCGACGGCTTCGTGCTCGACGGGTTCCCGCGCAAGGTGACGCAGGCCGACGTACTTGCGGACGTCCTGGACGGCCTCGGGCGGCGGCTCTCGGCGGCGCTGCTGATCGACACGCCCGACGAGGAAGCGCTCCGGCGCCTCTCGGGGCGGCGCGTCTGCGCCGACGACGGCCACGCCTATCACGTCGAGTTCGACCCGCCGAAGGAGGAGGGTAAGTGCGACCGGGACGGCTCCGAGCTGATCCAACGTGAGGACGACAAACCTGAGACCGTCAAGCGCCGGCTCGCGGTCTACCACGAGGAGACCAGCCCGCTGATCGACTACTACGAGGGGCGCGGGCTCCTTCGTCGCTTCGACGGTAGCCGTCACCCGAGCGAGGTCCACGACCACGTCCGAGCGACGCTCGCGACGCTGCGCCTCGAAGATCAGCTCTAGATGTCTCAAGTAACGGCGCCGTGATCGTCACCAAGTCGACGGAGGAGATCGACAGGATCGCCGCCGCCGGGCGCATCCTGGCGCGCTGCATGGCGCTCCTGCGCGGCAGGGTGCGTGCGGGCGCCACCACGGGCGAGCTCGACCGGGCGGCCGAGCGTTTCATTCGATCCCAGGGCGCCGAGCCCGCCTTCAAGGGCTACCGGGGATTCCCCGGCTCGATCTGCACGTCGCCGAACTCGATGATCGTCCACGGCATCCCGGGGCGCTACCGGCTGGGGCGCGGTGACATCCTCTCGCTCGACGTCGGCGTCGTCCTCGACGGCTGGGTGGCGGACGCGGCGGTGACGCTCGCGATCGGCAACGTCACGCCGGTGGCAAGCCGGCTGCTCGCCTCCACCAGGATCGCGCTGTTCGACGCGGTCGAGTGCTGCCGGCCGGGCAAGCGCCTCGGCGACGTGTCGAGCGCGGTCCAGCGGCGGGTCGAGGCCGACGGCTTCTCCGTGGTCCGCGCCCTCGTGGGGCACGGCGTGGGGCGCGAGATGCACGAGGATCCCCAGATCCCGAACTACGGCGAGCCCGAGACCGGCGTCGAGCTCGAGGCGGGCATGGTGCTGGCGATCGAGCCGATGGTGAACGCGGGCGAGCACAGCATCAGGGTGGGCTCCGACAACTGGGCGGTCTACTCGCAGGACGGCTCGCTTGCCGCCCACTTCGAGCACACCGTGGCGGTCACCGAGGAGGGTCCGCGCATCCTGACTCCGTGGCACCTCCAGGAGGAGCGCCGGGCCGCTTGAGCGTCGCGCGGTTGCTACTCTATTCGGTCGGCGCGAGGCCGACTCCTGGGCCTTGCGCTGCTTCTAACCTATGACGTCGGGCCGTCACGGCGGTCGTCCAGAGAACGCGGAGCTATGAAGGTCCGAACCTCGGTCAAGCCCATGTGCGAGAAGTGCAAGGTGATCCGCCGCCACGGCGCGGTCCTGATCATCTGCTCGAACCCCCGGCACAAGCAGCGTCAGGGGTAGCCGGGTGGCGCGCATCGCGGGAATCAACATCCCGCTCAACAAGCGGGTCGAGGTGGGACTTACCTACATCTACGGCATCGGCGGCTCGCAGTCGCGCGACGCCCTTGCCAGGACCGGCGTCGACGCGGACACCTACGTCCGTGACCTGACCGACGACGAGGTGTCGAAGCTGCGCACGACGATCGACAACGACCTGATGGTGGAGGGCGACCTGCGGCGCGATCGCTCGCAGAACGTCAAGCGCCTGATGGAGATCGGCTCCTACCGCGGCCTCCGGCACCGGCGCGGGCTGCCGGTGGACGGTCAGCGCACCAAGACCAACGCGCGCACTCGCAAGGGCCCCAAGCGCGGGCAGGTCGCGGGCAAGAAAAAGGTGGCCAAGTGAGCGGTGCCGGCCACGAAGGAGCGGTCTAGTGGCCCAGCAGAGGCCCGCGCGCGGCCGCGGCCGTCGCCGCGTTCGCAAGAACATCCCGTTCGGACAGGCGCACATCAAGACCAGCTTCAACAACACGATCGTGACCCTCACCGACAGGGAGGGGAACGTGATCGCGTGGGAGACCGCCGGCGGCGCGGGCTTCAAGGGCTCGCGCAAGTCCACTCCGTTCGCCGCGCAGGTCACCGCGGACTCGGCCGCCAAGAAGGGCCTCGAGCAGGGGCTCGAGAAGGTCGAGGTCTACGTCAAGGGCCCCGGCTCGGGCCGCGAGACCGCGATCCGCTCGCTACAGGCGGCGGGGCTCGAGGTGACCGGCATCCGCGACGTCACCCCCCAAGCGCACAACGGCTGCCGCCCTCGCAAGCGGAGGCGGGTCTAGGGATGGCGCGCGACACGGGCCCACAGTGCAAGCAGTGCCGGCGCGAGGGCCAGAAGCTCTTCCTCAAGGGCGAGCGCTGCCTGACCGACAAGTGCGGCGTCGAGCGCCGCTCCTACCCGCCCGGTGACCACGGGCGCGGGCGCTCGCGGCAGTCGGAGTACCGCGTCCAGCTTCGGGAGAAGCAGAAGGCGCGTCGCTACTACGGCGTGCTCGAGCGCCAGTTCCGCGGCTACTACCAGAAGGCCAGCCGCCAGCCCGGCGTGACCGGCGAGAACCTGCTGCGGCTACTCGAGAGCCGGCTCGACAACGTGCTCGTGCGGCTCGGCTTCGCCGCCTCACGGCGCCAGGCGCGCCAGCTCGTCCTGCACGGCCACTGGTCCGTGAACGGGCGGCGGGTCAGCGTGCCCTCCTACCGGGTGCGCCCCAACGACGTGATCAGCGTGAAGCCGGGCACGGGGGCCGATCAGGTCATCCGCGACGCCACGGAGCTGACCTCCGCGGTGCCGGCATGGCTCCAAGCGGACCACGATGGGCTTACGGCGAAGGTGCTGCGCCATCCGGAGCGGGAGGAGATCGACTCTCCGGTCCAGGAGCAGCTCATCGTCGAGCTTTACTCGAAGTAAGCAGTGCCTCGACCGCCAGCGGCGCGAGCCGGCGGGCGGCGTACCCGATCAGAAGGAACGCAGAATGCTTGATTTTCAGACCCCTCAGATCTCGGCCGAGAAGGTGGAGGACAACCGCGGCTCCTTCGAGATCGAGCCGCTCGACCGCGGTTTCGGGTACACGTTCGGAAACTCGCTCCGGCGGGTGCTCCTGTCGTCGCTCGGCGGCGCGGCCGTGACGAGCGTGCGCATCGAGGGCGTCGCCCACGAGTTCTCCACCATCTCGGGCGTCAAGGAGGACGTGACCGACATCGTCCTGAACCTGAAGGAGATCGTCTGCCGCCTCCACTCCGAGGCGACCGAGGTCGAGGTGCCGCTCGTGGCGACCGGGCCCGGCGAGGTCACCGCGGCGGACATCGACCTTCCCTCCGGCGTCGAGATCCTGAACCCCGGCTCTCACGTCGCGACGCTCGAGAAGCGGACCAAGCTCGAGATGTACCTGACCGTCGGGCGCGGACGCGGCTACGCGCCCGCCGAGGAGAACAAGTCGGAGGACCAGCCGATCGGCGTCATCCCGATCGACTCGATCTTCTCCCCGGTCAGGCGCGTGGCCTACCAGGTCGAGTCGGCGCGCGTGGGACAGCGGACCGACTACGACAAGCTCATGCTCGACATCGAGACCGACGGCTCCGTCGAGCCGCAGGCGGCGCTGCGGGAGGCGGCCGAGATCCTGATCAAGAGCCTGTCGATCTTCACCGACCCGGCGCGGCTCGACTTCCTCCAGGGCGGCGGCGACCTCGGCGGAGACGACGGCGCGGCCGTGACGGCCGGGCCGGCGGCCGCACGAGCACCCGACGCGATGGACGACATCCTGATCGAGGAGCTCGAGCTCGGGGTGCGCTCCTACAACTGCCTCAAGCGCGCCGGCATCCAGACTGTCGGCGATTTGCTGCAGAAGACGGAGTCCGAGCTGAACGCGATCCCCAACTTCGGCAGCAAGTCGATCGAGGAGGTCGTGGAGACGCTCGAGGCGCGCGGCCTGTCGCTGAACGAGGCGTAGGGCCCGCCGGCCGCGCTTCGGATACAACGTCGTCATGCGCCATCGTCGCGACCGCCGCAAGCTGAGCCGGGACTCCGCCCACCGCAAGGCGCTGTTCATGAACCTCTCGCGCGAGGTGCTCAACCACGAGCGGATCAAGACCACCGAGGCGAAGGCCAAGGCGGTCAAGCCGGAGGTGGAGAAGCTGATCACGCTCGCCAAGCACGGCAACCTCCACGCCCGCCGCCAGGCAATGGCGCGCCTGGGACAGGACAAGTTCGTCGTATACAAGCTGTTCGAGGAGATCGCGCCGCGCTACGCCGAGCGAAACGGCGGCTACACGCGCATCCTCAAGCTCGGCCCGCGCCGCTCGGACGCGACCGAGATGGTGTTCCTCGAGCTGGTGTAGGCGGCCGCCCTGGCGGCCCGCCTGCTGCTCGAGTACCACGGCGCCGGCTTCTCCGGCTGGGCGCGCCAACCGGAGCGCCGCACCGTGCAGGGCGAGCTCGAGCGGGCGCTCGCTCGCATCCGAGGGGGTGAGACCGCGTTGACGGTCGCCGGGAGGACCGACGCCGGAGTTCACGCGCTCGGGCAGGTCGCGAGCCACCACGGCGAGCCGGCCGCCGCGGGGGCACTCAACGGAGTTCTCCCCGCCGACGTCCGCGTCCTCGCGAGCGAGGCGGCGCCGGACGGATTCGACGCCCGCCGCGACGCCCGCGCGCGGCTGTATCGCTATCGCCTGCTCCGCCGGAAGGCGCCGAGCGCGTTCGAGGCGGACCGCGCGTTCCACTGGCCGCGGCCGCTCGACCGCGACGCGCTCGAGGCCTGCACGCGATCGCTGCGCGGCACGCACGACTTCCGCGCGTTCACGCCAACGGACACTCACCACGTGCGCTTCGAGCGAGACGTGTCGGGGGCCGCGTGGGTTGACGCCGGGGAGCACGGCCTCGACTTCGAGATCGAGGCCGACACGTTCATGCGCCACATGGTCCGGACGCTCGTCGGGACGATGCTGGCGGTGGCGAACGGGCGGATGGGGGTCGGTGGCTTCGAGCGCCTGCTGGAGGGCCGGCCGCGCGAGGAGGCGGGCGAGACGGCGCCGGCGCACGGGCTCTACCTCGT
>JBPCPH010000134.1:0-4710 GCA_050999415.1 Thermoleophilaceae bacterium | reverse complement strand
AGCGACATGATGGACGGCCGCGTCGGGGCGCTGCGCTTCCAGCTCGACGCCGAGGGCCATTCGGAGACCCCGATCGTCGCCTACTCCGCGAAGTTCGCCTCCGCCTTCTACGGGCCGTTCCGCGACGCCGCCGGCTCCACCCCGGCGTACGGCGACCGGCGCAGCTACCAGATGGACCCGGCGAACGCCGACGAGGCGGTGCGCGAGGCCGTGCTCGACATGGAGGAGGGTGCCGACGTCGTGATGGTCAAGCCTGCGCTGCCGTACCTCGACGTGATCAGGCGCGTGAAGGACCGAACCGGCATGCCGGTGGCCGCTTACAACGTCAGCGGCGAGTACGCGATGATCAAGGCGGCCGCCGCGGCCGGATACATCGACGAGCGCGCCGCCGTGATCGGGGCGCTCACGTCGATCCGCCGCGCCGACGCAGACCTGGTCATCACTTACCACGCCAGGGACGTAGCCGAGTGGATCCGCTGAGCCCGGATCGCGAGCGCCGCTTGGTCGCCCTCGTGAAGGCCGACGACGACGCCGAGCAGGCCCGCCGCCGCGAAGCGCGCCACAAGGTCAGAAGCCGCCGCGACGGCGCCGCGGTCCCGCTCGACGAGCTCGACAAGCGGCTACTGAACCTGATGCAGGGGAAGTTCCCGCTGGAGCCGCGGCCGTACGCGCGCGTCGCCGAGCTCGCGGACGTCTCGGAGGACGAGGTCCTTCGCCGCGTACGTCGTCTCGTCGACGATCGCATCATCCGCCAGGTGACGCCGATCTTCGACACGCGCGCGCTCGGCTACAGCTCGATGCTCGTCGCTGCCAAGGTCGATCCGGAGCACCCCCACCGCGCCGCCCGAATCATCAACGCCCATCCCGGGGTGTCCCACAACTACCTGCGCAACCACGACTTCAACCTGTGGTTCACGATCGCCACCGAGCCGGGCTCGCGGCTCGGGCTCGACGGCACGCTCGAGGTCCTGGAGCAGGAGACCGGCGCCGAGTCGATCCGCAAGCTGCCGACCCTGAAGCTGTTCAAAATCCGCATGGACCTCGAGATGGAGCGGGACACGAAGGCGCTCGCGAGCGCGGGCGTCGCCCAGGAGCCTCACGAGATCGAGCCGGTCGAGCTGTCGGAGCTCGACGTCGCCGTGATCCGCGCGCTCCAGGGCGACATGCCCGTCGTCCCGGAGCCCTACGACGCCGCCGCGCGCGGGCTCGGGGTCGAAACCCCGGCGCTCCTCGCCCACCTCGAGAGCATGCGCGAGCGCGGGGCGCTGCGGCGGGTGGCCGCGATCCTTTTCCACCGGCGCGCTGGCTTCTCGGCCAACGGGATGGGCGTGTGGAATGTGCCGGACGAGCGGATCGCGGAGATCGGCCCGCGCATGGCCGCCTTCCGCGGCATCTCGCACTGCTACCAGCGCCCGACCTACCGGGACTGGCCCTACTCCGTGTTCACGATGGCCCACGGGCGGTCGAAGGAGGAGTGCGACGCGATCCTCGACTCGATCGCGGCGGACACCGGGATCGAAGAGCGCAGCACGCTCTACTCGTCGACGGAGTTCAAGAAGACGCGGCTCCTCTATTTCACCGACGACCACGCGGAATGGGAGAAGTCGCGGGTGTAGTCGCCTGCGGGGCGAGGGAGCGTCCCTCTCTGGGCCTCGCTCGCTTTGCTCACTCGCGGAGCGCCCAGAGAGTGACCTCCCTCGCCCCGCTCCACAGTCGCCGTCCCCCAGCCGCGGGTCGTCCGTGAACGGTCGCGTGGGTACCACGGCCACGCGTTCGAGCCAGCTCTATCGCCGCTCGCTCGAGTTGATGCCCGGTGGGGTCAACTCGCCGGTCAGGGCGATGCGCCAGATTGGTCGCGAGCCGGTCTTCGTGCGTGCCGCCGAGGGGGCCGAGGTCGAGGACGCCGACGGCCGCCGTTACGTGGACTGGATGATGTCGTGGGGGCCGCTGATCGCGGGGCACGCGCACCCCGCGGTGGTGGACTCTGTGCGCGACGCCGCCGGGCGCGGCACCAGCTACGGCGCCCCGACCGAGGGCGAGCTCCGGCTGGCGGCGGAGGTCGTCGAGCGCGTGCCCTCGGTCGAGATGGTCCGTATGACCTCCTCCGGCACGGAGGCGGCGATGAGCGCCGTGCGGCTCGCGCGGGCGGCTACCGGCCGCGACCGCGTCGTCAAGTTCGCCGGCGCCTACCACGGCCATGCGGACGGGCTCCTCGCCGAGGCCGGCTCCGGCGTGGCGACCCAGGGGATTCCAGCGACGCCGGGCGTGACCGCGGCGCAGGCGCGCGACACGGCGGTCGTGCCTTGGAACGATCGCGAGGCGGTGGAGCGGGCGATCGCGGACGAGGAGGCGGCAGCGATCGTGTGCGAGCCGTATCCGGCCAACATGGGCTTGGTCGCGCCGGACGAAGGCTTCCTGCCCTTCCTGCGCGAGCAGACGGACCGTACCGGGGCGCTGCTGATCTTCGACGAGGTGATCTCGGGCTTCAGGGTCGCCCGCGGTGGCGCCCAGGAGCGCGAGCGGGTTACCCCCGACCTGACGGTGCTCGGCAAGGTGCTGGGCGGCGGTCTGCCGGCGGCGGCGTTCGCGGGGCGCCGCGACCTGATGGAGCGGGTCGCCCCGGCGGGGGACGTCTACCAGGCCGGGACGCTCTCGGGCAACCCTCTCGCGGTGGCCGCGGGACTCGCGACGCTCGCGCTCCTCGACCCGGCCGCCTACGAGCGGCTCGATCGCGTCGGCGCCGAGCTCGCCGACGGCCTTCGGGCGGCGGCGGACGAGGCCGGCGTCGCGGTCCAGGTCACCCGGACCACCGGGCTCATGACGGTCTTCTTCTCCGATTCGCCGGTCGCGAACTACGCGGATGCGCGCGCCTGCGACCTCGAGGCCCACGCCGCGTTCATCCGGACGATGCTCGACCGCGGCGTCTACCTGCCCCCGTCCCAGTTCGAGGCCTGGTTTCCCTCGCTGGCTCACGGCGAACCCGAGGTCGAGCTAACCGTGATCGCTGCCCGCGAAGCGTTCATCGCTGCGGCCGCGGTCACGAGCGAGCCATGAGCGCCCTGGCCGAAGTGGCGGCGGCGGCGGACCCGGCGCTCGCGACCTACGCAGTGCCCGAACCGGGCAGCGGCGAGCTCGAGCAGATCGTGGGGGACGGCCCGCGGGCGATGGTCGTCGAGACGATCCGCGAGGGCTACCTACTCCACTACGGCGAGGCGCGCGCGTTCCGAGGCATGGACGACGACATGCGGCTGCTCGCCGGCGACTCGATGTTCGCGCTCGGCCTCGACCGGCTCGCGCGCGACGGCGACCTCGAGGCGATCACCGAGCTATGCGACCTGATCACGCTGTCGGCCCGGGCTGAAGCCGAGGGCGAGCTGGAGATCGTTCCCGCTCTCTGGCGGGCGAGCGCCGAGCGTCTGTCGCCGACCGGCGGGCCCGGAGCGCGGGCGTCGTCGGCGCCGCCGGAGGCCTCCGGAGAAGGCTCGTCAGAGTCCTCGGACGAGGGGCCGAGGCTCACGTCGGGGTGAGCTTCGGCTCGAGTTCGGCCGTACCTGGGGTGGGCTAGGATTCCCGAGGCGCCGCCCGCCGACAGACCTCCGATGGCCGCGAACCCAACCGACCCGAAGAGCCGCCGCCGCAAGTCGCCCTACACGGCGGACCGCGGCATCCCGGGCGCGTTCGAGGACGAGACGATCACGCGTCGCGCCCTCTTCAGCGGTGGGGCGCTGGCCGCGGGCGGGATCGCCACGGCGGCGGTCGGGCTTCCGGCGCTGGGCTTCGCGCTGGGACCGGTGTTCGCCCAGGCGTCCGACGCCGAGTTTCGTGAGGTCGGGTCGGTCGAGAGCTTCAACCCCGACACTTACGTGCCCACGGTTATCACGCTCCCCGAGGCCGCGAACGCCGGCGAGGCGGGCAAGACCACCGTCTACGTTCGGGAGGCGGGGCCGGCGGACACGAACACGATCGGCCAGCCGTACATCGCGATCTCCACGCGCTGCACGCACCTCGGCTGCCCGGTGCGCTACGTCCAGGCGTCGCAGCGCTTCATCTGTCCCTGCCACGGCGGGGTCTACGGCGGTGACGGCGAGGTCGTCGGCGGTCCTCCGGTGCGCCCGCTCGACCGTTTCGAGACGACGGTGGAGGGCGGCCAAGTCCTGGTGGGCCCGCGCTTCTCGGTCAACTCGAGCTTCGAGAAGTTCGAGCCGCGCGACCCGTCGAACCACATCGACGGCTTGTGGCAGTACCTCTACCCGCCGAGGCCCACGACATGAGCTTCCTCCCTCGCCTCGGTCGCAGCCGCACGCAGGAGAACGGCGCGGGCAACGGAGAGTCGCCCACCCCGAACATTCCCGGCGCGCTGCGCCGCGGCGGGAACGGCGCCGGCAACGGCGCCCGAAACGGAGCGGGAACCGGTACGAACGGCGCCGATGGCGGCGGCGGCGGGCTGATCGACCGGACGGCGCTCAAGAAGCAGGCCACCGAGGTGCCGGTCTCCGCCCTCGGGTGGCTCGACGAGCGCTCCGGCGCGAGCCCCTTCCTGCGCGGTTTCATGTTCCGCAAGGTTCCGAAGGGGACGAACTGGTTCTACACGCTCGGCTCGGCCACGATGTTCGCGTTCGTCTCGCAGGCCATCACCGGCGTGTTCCTCGCGATGTACTACGAGCCGTCGCCGACCGGCGCCTACGAGTCGGTCTCCTACATCACGAACGA
>JBPCPH010000060.1:0-2747 GCA_050999415.1 Thermoleophilaceae bacterium | reverse complement strand
GTTTGAGAGGAGCCTCCGGCGGAAGGAGCCTACGAATGCTACCGCGGGATCAGGCGGACGTTCGGGTCGGCTCCCGATCCGCCATGTCGCAGCTCGCACCGTCGCTCGTCCAGCAACGCACGATGTCGCGCATCGAGAGGATCCCGGCGATCTCGCCCCGATCCAGGACGATGACGTGCCTGAAGGCCCCCCGGACCATCGCCGCGGCCGCGCGCTCGAGCGGCCAGTCGGCGTGGGCGTACTGAAGGTCCGAGGCCAGGTGGTCTCCCACCCGCTCGGTGTCCATGTCCTCGTCCCTTCCGTTGGAGCGCAGGAGATCGCGCTCTGTGATGATCCCCGGCCCTGGCTGGTCGAGGCCCATTACCACCGCCGCCCCGACCCCGTGCTTCGTCATTCGGCGAGCCGTCTCTCTAAGGGTGTGGTCGGGCCCGACCGTCACCACGATCTTGTTCATGCCGTCGCGCACCTGCAAGGTCCGAACCTCCCTCGTCTCAATCGCCACGAAGCAGTCTAACTTCCCGCGACGCGTGAGGGGCTCGGTCTCGCGAGATCCAACGGCGCATGCACGGGCCGGCGCGGGCATTCGCTCCAATAGAAGAGGCCCCGCCGAAGCGAGGCCTCTCCCGTAGCTGGCCGATAAGCCGGATCCTGTCGCGAGCAGCCATCCATCTGCCTCGCGCCGCCCCGCCCTCGTGGGTCGAAACAGCCGAGGCGGGCCTCTCGGCCCCGCGGCCTACCTGGGACTCGGCGGGCAGCGTCGTCGTCCCTGCTTGGCCTTGCACCGGGTGGGGTTTGCCTGGCCGGCGTGTCGCCACGCCGCCGGTGCGCTCTTACCGCACCATTTCACCCTTGCCGGCGACGGGCCTCAAGTGAGGGCCCGCCGCTTAGGCGGTGTCATTTCTGTGGCACTTTCCCGCGGGTTTCCCCGGGTCGGCTTCCCCGACCACCCCGCCCTGCGGTGTCCGGACTTTCCTCGAGGGCCGGTTTTCTCCCCGACCTCCCGCGGCTGCTTGACCAGCGACCTCAATGGTACGCCGGCACGGCCGTGATTCAAGGCCCCCGGGCTACGGGTGGTCGGAGCGCTCGTCCCTGAACACCTCGGCCACCACCTTGGACGGGTCGTCGACGCCGTTGCGGCGCAGGTGCGCCTCCACCTCATCGGGCTGGGCCCCGGCGAGGCGCATGCGATAGGCCTCGATCCACGGAGAGGGCAGGCGCCCGCCGTCCGCGGAGCTCCCGTCGCCCCGGGCGTTGGTGTCGCTGACGCTCGACCGGGCAGGTGACGCGTCGGCTTGGACCTCGGGTGACGGCGCCGGCGGATCGGTGGTAGTCGCGGAGGTGGAGGCAGAGGCGGACGCGGAGGGTTCGCCGGGCGCAATACCTCCTTCCGGCGAGGACGGCAAGGGCGACGGCGGGACTGGGCTCGTGCGTTCGGCGGGGTCCGCCTGGCCGGCCGGTTCGTGCCCCGCGGCCCGTTCGGGTCCCGCTGCCGGTCTCGGCTCGACGGGCTGCGAGCCTCGCTCCACGGGCTCCACGGCCGCGTCCGCGTCGGCTTCCGGCGGGAGCAGGACGCGGGCGACGATGTCGCACTGGCGGCTCACCGCTTCTGCCTGCACGGACAGCGCGTCCGCGAGTCGCGAGAGGTGAGAAAGCTCGTCGCGCGCGTCGTCGCGGCGCCGGCGCTCGCGGGCGGCCCGGTCGGCGTCCGCCTCCGCCTCGTGCCTGATCGCTGCCGCGGTGGCCTCGGCCGCCTCGAGAATCGTGTGGATCTTGTCGGCAACCGACGCCATCGCGGTCGTGGAGCCCGCGACGGCGCCCGTCGAGCTTGCGGCGCCGCCGGTCTCGCCGGGCGGCTCGGTCTCTCCAGCGGTACTCCCGGGCGGCGCGCTGCTGGCAGAATCGGCGCCGGATCGCTCGGTCGGAGATGGCGCGCCGGGAGACTGCTCAGGGTTCTCGGCTTCCGGCTTCGGCGAAAGCCCGCCGCCGTCCGCCGAGGGAGGCTCGAACCCCCGCTCGCGACCCGCTCGTTTTCTTCGCCACCACCTGCCCATTCGCCACTTTCGATGATCCCACCGCGCACGGACGTGCTCGGTGGGCGAACGTCGCGCCGGGCGTTGCACCCGAGGTGCGCGCCCCCAAGCACGTGCCACCCGCGAGCCAAGCGCCGGAGCCGCGAGGGCGGCTTGCCTCAGCTCAGCCGCGCGCCGCACCCCGCGCAACGTCCGGTGCCCTCGTGGAGCTGCATGCGCTCGGTGCAGACCGGGCACGGCGCGGATCCGGCGGACAGGAGTCCCTCCCAGGCGCTCGTGACGAGGTCACCGAGCGTCGGCCTCCTGCCGCCGGCCTCGTCCGGCAGCTGATCGCAGCCGATCCGAGGGCGCTCCTCGCGCCGGTCCGCGTCCGGCATCCGCCGGACCTCCGGCGCAAGCTCTTGGTCGCTCCACAGCGGCCGGGTACGCGGGGAGCGGCGGCGCTGACCTCGATCCGCCCCGAGCCGGTCGCGCTCTCGCGGGGCGCCGACGACGGCGGCGCGCGTCACGCGACCCTCCGGCAGACCCCGATCACGCGGCCGAGGATCGATACGTCACGCTCCCGGATCGCTTCCATCGCCGCGTTCTCCGGCTGGAGTCTGACGTGGTCCGCCTCCCGGAAGAACCGCTTGACCGTTGCCTCGTCGTCCACGAGCGCCACGACGATCTGGCCGTCGGCCGCCGTCTCCTGGCGCTGGACGACGACCACGTCGCCCT
>JBPCPH010000025.1:0-6255 GCA_050999415.1 Thermoleophilaceae bacterium | reverse complement strand
CCGGGGAAATGCTTGGCGGCGGCGAAGATGCCGGCCTCCCCGTAGGCGTCCACGGTCGCGATCGCGTAACCCGTGACCTGGTCCACCACGTCCGAGTAGGCGCGATCGCCCACGGCGCCGCCGCCGGGCGGCCCTACGTCGAGCACTGGGGCGAGGATGCCGTTCAACCCCAGGTCGAGCAGTGCCTCGCCCGCCTCCTCGGCCAATTGTGCCGCCTCGCGCGGGGAGCCGACCTGTGCCGGCGCGTCCTCCGGCGGGACCCCCTCGAACGCGTTGAACTCCCCGCCCTCCTGCGGCGCCATGATCCACGGCTCGGTGTGGTCGGCCTCGCGGGCCACCGACGCGGCCTCGTCCGCCAGGGCGGTCACCTGGTCTTCGCTCAGGAAGTTGCGCGCGCCGATCACGATGCCCGCGTAGTCGGTCTCCTCGAGCGTCGCGAGCACCGGGTCGCCGGTGTCGGTGCCCTCGAGGCCCACGAGCATCAGCTGGGCGACCTTGCGGTCGGTGGGCATCTCGTCGACGAGCTCCGAGATCGCGCGCGGCACGCCCGGATCGCGAGCGGCAGCGCGAGGCTCGCCGTTCCCGCCCTCCGCGGCGGTCGGGGCCGGAGGGTCGTCATCGCCGCCGGAGAGCGCGAGCACGATCAGCAGCACCGAGAGCGCGGCCACGGCGGCGGCGCGAAGTTGCCGGCCACGGGTGGCGAGCGCACTGCGACGGCCGTCTCCGACGCGCGAGACGGCGTGTGCGAGCGCGCGCCGCGCGCCCTCCAGAGCGCGACCTAGGCGGTCCATCGCGCGAATCCGCTCGCTCCCAGGCTCTTCATCGTACGAAAGCTATCTTTCGCCGCGATGCCAGACGCCGATTCCGAGCGGCGCCAGACGGTGGTGATGAAGTTCGGTGGCACCTCCGTCGCCAGCGCCGAGCGCATCAAGCACGCCGCCCAACGGATCGTCCAGTCGAAGGAGGCCGGCAGCCGTGTGGTCGCGGTGCTGTCCGCGCGCGGGACCACGACCAACGAGCTGATAGCGATGGCCGCCGAGGTCTCGCCGCGCCCCGACCCGCGCGAGCTCGACATGCTGCTCTCGACCGGCGAGCGCATCTCGTGCGCGCTGGCGGCGATGGTCATCAAGGACCTGGGGCACGGGGCCGAGTCCCTGACCGGGTCCCAGGCGGGCATCGTCACCGACACCTCGCACACGAAGGCGCGCATCCTCGACGTGCGCGCGGACCGCATCCGCGCGGCGCTCGAGCAGGACCGGATAGTGCTCGTCGCCGGGTTCCAGGGCGTCTCGACGTCGCGCGACGTGACGACCCTCGGCCGCGGCGGCTCGGACACCACGGCGGTCGCGCTCGCGGCGGCGCTCGGCGCGGACGTGTGCGAGATCTACACCGACGTGGCGGGCGTCTACAGCGCCGACCCGCGCATCGTGCCGAGCGCGCGCAAGCTCGCGCGGGTCTCGTTCGAGGAGATGCTCGAGATGGCCGCCTCGGGCGCCAAGGTCCTGCAGCTGCGGTCGGTCGAGTACGCGCGCAACCACGGCGTGCGCATCCACTGCCGTTCGAGCTTCGACGATCGACCCGGTACCTTCGTGCTGACCGAGGACGAGACCATGGAGCGCCCGCTGATAACCGCCGTGACCCACTCGACCGACGAGGCGCGGCTCACGCTCACCGACCTGCCCGACACGCCGGGCGTGGCGGGGCGCGTGATGACGGCGTTGGCGGAGGCGAACGTGAACGTCGACATGATCATTCAGAACGAGCCGGCCCCGCGGACCGACGGCCAGGAGGAGCGCGCCGACATGTCCTTCACGGTGCCGCGCTCGGACGCCCCCGGCGCCGCCGAGGCGATCGAGTCGCTCGCGGCCGAGCTCGGGATCGGCGGCGTGGTGACCGACGCCAGCATGGGCAAGGTCTCGCTCGTCGGCGCGGGGATGAAGAGCCACCCCGGCGTGGCCGCGAAGGCGTTCTCGGTGCTCGGGGACGCCGGCGTGAACATCGAGATGATCTCCACCTCGCCGATCAAGATCTCCTGCGTGGTTCGCGAGGAGGACGTGGCGCGCGCGGTCACCGAGCTGCATCAGGCGTTCGAGCTCGGCGTGGACGCAGTGCTGCGCGAGGACGTGGCCGGCGACCACCGCCCGGTCGTCGAGCCGCACGGCCGCAGCGAGGCGCCGGTCGGGGACGGCAACTAGTGCCCTGCCCCGCAACATCCCACCCGAAACGGCGGCCTCAGATCGCCGTCAGGCTGCGTCATCGGTCGGGGCAATGGCGCTGCCATTGCGCCCTCCCTGCTTCCTTGCCTGACGGCGCCTGCGGCTCGCCGTTTCAGGCGCGACGTCACGAGGCAGGGCACTGATGCGCGTCGCGGTCGTGGGCGCGACCGGCGCCGTGGGCTCGACGATCCTCGGGATCATGCGCGAGCGCGGCTTCCCGGCCGACGAGGTCGTGCCGTTCGCCTCGCCGCGGTCCGCCGGGCGGAGGATCGACCACGGCGACGGGGAGCTGACCGTCAGGGCGCTGGCCGAGGACGCGGTCGACGGCTTCGAGCTGGCGCTGTTCTCGGCCGGCTCGGCGATCAGCGCGGAGTGGGCGCCTCGCTTCGCCCAGGCGGGCGCCGTGGTGGTGGACAACTCGTCTTACTGGCGCATGAAGGACGACGTGCCGCTCGTGGTCGCCGAGGTCAACCCGGAGGCGCTTCGCTCGCACCGGGGGATCGTGGCCAACCCCAACTGCTCGACGATGCAGATGGTCGTGGCGCTCGCGCCGATCCGCGCGTCGGCCGGCATCGAGCGGCTCGTCGTCTCGACCTACCAGTCGGTGTCGGGCACCGGCCAGCGCGCCGTGGAGGAGCTCCACGAGCAGACGGCCGCGATCGTGGAGGCGCAGGAGCTCCGGCCGCCCGGCGTCTACCCGCACCAGATCGCGTTCAACGTGGTGCCCCAGGTCGAGACCTTCAAGGACGGCGATGATTACACGACCGAGGAGCGCAAGGTGATGGGCGAGACGCGCAAGATCCTCGGCGACGAGGCCATCGGCATCTCGGCCACCTGCGCCAGGGTCCCCGTCTTCACCGGGCACTCGGAGTCGGTGAACGTGCAGACGCGCGAGCCGCTCGACCCGGCGGCCTGTCGCGAGCTGCTCGCCCGGGCGCCGGGCGTGGTGGTCGTGGACGAGCCGGGCAGCGCCGTCTACCCGCTCGCGATCGACGGGGCGGGGCGCGACGAGGTGCTCGTGGGCCGAATCCGTAGCGACCCCTCACACGAGCGCTGCCTGAATCTCTGGATCGTCGGCGACAACCTCCGCAAGGGCGCCGCCACGAACGCCGTCCAGCTCGCGGAGCTGCTCCACGCGCGCGAGCTCCTTCCTGCGGCTCGCGCCGCCTGAAGCCGCTCACGCCTGCGGCCGCCGCCGCCGGCTAGCCGCGCTCGACCGTCTCGGGTCGTGTCATGCTCGCCAGGTCGCGGCGCGAGGAGACGCCCAGCTTGCGATAGATGTTGCGCGCGTGCGTGCGCACGGTCTCCATCCCGATCGACAGCTCGTGCGCGATCTCCGCGTTGGTCCGCGCCTCCTGGAGCAGCTCGAGCACGTCGGCCTCGCGCGGTGTGAGCAGGTCGGGGCCGAGCGGCACGAGCCCGTTGGCAGCGCTCTTGGAGCGCGGCAGCATGTTCATCCCGCGCGATGCGAGGTGGATCGCCGTGACGATGTCGCGCGCCTGGGTCTCCTTCGAGATGCACGCGGCGGCGCCGAACGACAGCATCTGGGTCGCCTCCGCCGCGCTCGGCCGGTTGGCGAGCACGACGATGTGCGTCTGCGGGTGCGACTCCTGGAGGTCGTGGACCACGGACGCGCTTGGGAGCGAGCCGAGGTTGAGCAGCGCTACGGCCGGCTCGTGCTCCTCGAGGACGGTCTTGAGCCGCTCGAGCGGGACGTCGCTCGCGACGAGGTCCACGCTGGCGTCGTCCTCGAGCAGGCGGCGCAGCCCGAACGCGACGAGATCCTCGAAGTGGCCCGCGACCACGGGCACGCGGTTCGACATACAAGGAACTCTAGGGGGAGGGGGAGGGTTAGTCCACTCCCCACCCTTTTTGCCTCGAAGGGTTAGGGAAAACCTCCCCCGAAGTTCACCCGTCAGCACCCCCGCAAATCACACCGGCGAGGGGAAGCGCAAACGGAGCAGACCGGGGAGGATTCAGATGCCGGTACGGATACCGGTACGAGCGAAAAGGGAGACAAACTTCTCGAGGGACGGCTTCGGGGTACGGCTCTCGCGACGAAGACCGGCCATCGCGCCGGTTTTCTCGCGTCTAGGGGCATTTCGGGCCCCAAGCGGCATTCCGGCGCCGGGCGTGGTCGCGACGAAGCTCCGCCGGCGCTACGCCGCCGCGAGCTCGGACACCTTGCGCTGCACCTCGCGCGTGCCCACCACGTGCTTGTTCATGCCGAGCTCGCGAGGCTCGAGGCCCAGTGCCAGCCCCACGAGCTGCGGCAGGTGGAGCACCGGCAGCCCGAGGTCGCGCTCGACGTACTTGGCGGCGTCGGGCTGCTGCAAGTCGAGGTTCAGGTGGCATAGCGGGCAGGGGGTGACCATGCAGTCGGCCTCGGCATCGATCGCGTCGGCGAGGTGGCGGCCGGCCTGGCGCAGCGAGGTCTCCTTGGCCATCGTGATCACCGGGAACCCGCAGCAGCGGTGCTTGCCGGCGTAGTCGATCGGCGTGCCGCCCAGCACCTCGATCAGTTGCTCGAGATAGCGGTCGCGCTCGGGGAACCGGTCATAGCCCAGGCGCGAAGTGGGCCGCACGATGTAACACCCGTAGAACGGCGCGACGCGCAGGCCCTCGAGCGGCCGCACGACGCGCTCGCGCACCGTCTCGAGGCCGATCTCCTCGATCAGCAGCCAGAGGAAGTTCTTGTTCCACCACTCGCCGTCGAGCTCGTAGCCGAGGCCCTCGGGCTCCAGGTGTCCGTTGACGTGCTCGCGGTAGGCGGAGTCGGCGTCGAGGCGCTGCTGGCACTCCGACTGCGCGCCCTGGCAGGTGGAGCAGATGTTCATCATCCCGGCGGCGCCGTCCACCTTCTGAGCCATCGCGAAGGTGCGCGCGTTGAGCGTGTCGACGAGCTCCTGGTTGTGCTCGGCGATCACGCCGGCCCCGCAGCAGTTGGCGCGGTCGAGCTCCACCAGCTCGATGTCGAGCTTCGGGGCGACCAGCGCCATCGACCCGTGCAACTCGGGGGTGAAGCCGCGCGACACGCAGCCGGGCCAGTAGGCGACCTTCATCGCTCGGCTTCCTCGTCGGGCTCCGCCTCGACGTCGCCTTCGCCCACGATGTAGAGGTTGAGCTCGAGGCGCTCGTCCTTCGACTCGATCGCGTGATAGATGCGCCGCACCTGGTCCTGGTCGGGCAGCTTGGGGTGGCGGAGGACCTTCAGCGGCGACACCTTTCCGGAACGAAGGCCGTTCACGACCGTCGGGAGCGCCTCGGCAAGCTGCTTGAGCGAACTGGGATCGGTCTGCGACCGCACCAGGCTTCCCTGTCCGTATGAGCGCGGGAGCAGCTGCGCCTCGTGGAGCGTCCCGTATTTCTCCACGATGTCGGTGAACGCCTTCTCGTGGCCGTAGCCGTTGTTGCGGTCCTTGATGCCGTAGTCGGCGGTGGCGTGGCGGCGCAGGCGCATGATCTGGCTCATCGGCGCGACGTCCTTCGGGCAGACCTCGATGCACGCGAAGCAGTGAGTGCAGTCGTAGATGCCGTGCGGGTCGTCGGCGAGGTCCTCGAGGCGCTCCTTGGTGTGGGCGTCGCGCGGGTCGCCCACGAAGCGGTACGCCTTGGCGAGCGCCGCCGGACCGATGAACTCGGGGTCGACCTCCAGCGACAGGCAGGCCGAGACGCACACGCCGCATTGGATGCACGCCATCGACTGTGTGACGTCGATCATCGCCTCGGCATCCACGATGTACTCGCGTTCCGGAGGGTCGCCCTCGGGCAGCAGCCAGGGGACGATCCGCTGGACCTTCTTCCAGTGGACCGCGTCCATGTCCACGATCAGGTCCTTCAGCACCGGCATGTTTCCCATCGGCTCGACGACGATCGCACCGTTCGGTGCGCGCGCGGCCGCGTCCGAGATCCGCGTGTTGCAGGCGAGCTTCGACTGGCCGTTGATCTTCACCCCGCACGAGCCGCAGATCGCGGCACGGCAGGAGCAGCGGATGCCGATCGAGGCGTCCTCGTCGTCCTTGACCTTCAGGATGCCGTC
>JBPCPH010000042.1:0-10045 GCA_050999415.1 Thermoleophilaceae bacterium | reverse complement strand
TCTCCGCCGCGGCGCGCTCGAACTCATCGTCGGAGAGGACCGGCGTGCCCTCGAACGGCAGCTCGCGATGGACCTCGACCCACGAGCGGCAGCCGCCGTACTCGTCGCGCACCTTGACGGTCACGGGGCGGGGGATGCGGTAGGTCCGAAGGACGATCACGTGCAGCGGGTGGCGGCGCTTCCACGAGAGCCGCTTCTCCGCGTAGTCCGGCGTCCAGACGTAGTAGGGGGAGAGCGCGTCCACGCAGCGCGGGTCGGTGATCAGGTAGCTGGCGGCGACCTCGGCCCAGGCGCGGATCCTGACCCGATCCGGCTGCGGGATTCCGCCGTCCTGCGAGAGGGCGCTGGCGGGCGGCTCGCCATCGGCCCACACCCCCTCCTCGAGCGCGCGGCCGAGCTCCGGCCGGTGGGAGTCGCGCACAAGGTCGTTGCGCTGGTGGTCGAAGGTGGGGTAGAGGAAGAAGCGGTCGTGCTCGATCTCGAAGTGCCGGCCCTCTTCCCGGATTCCGCCCTTGCGGAGGGTCAGGAGCTGCTCTCCCTCGGCGAGAGCACGCACGGTCACGGCCCATTCTTTGAAGGCGATCGGCATTCGAAGAGGTGCTGCGGTGCGCCCGGCGACGGTCCGTGCTGGCAGGCGCGAGGGAGCGCATTTTACGAGATGGGTGCTGGATTTCAAGGGATTTTTCGAGATGCGTCGAACGGTCGTCGCCCTGGCCCGGGCGAAAGCGCCGCTTTGCAGGAAAAAGTCAGTCGGGCCGGCGCGCGCCGCCGCCTGCGACGTCCATCACGGCAGCGAAGTCGGCGTCCCCGAGCCCGGAGTCGCTCGCCTGCGCGTAGAGGCGTTCGGCGACCGCTGCGAGGTCGAAGGCCGTCTCGAGCCCGCGCGCCTCCGCGAGACAGTGGCGGACGTCCTTCAGCATGTGGTCGAGCTTGAAGAGCGGGTCGTAGTCGCCTTCGAGCATCGGCTGCGCCTTGAGGTCGAGCATCGCCGACGCGCCGGAGCCGGCCGCGACGACCTGCACCAGCGCGTCCGCATCCAGCTCCGCCGCGCGCGCCACGTGAAGCGCCTCGGCCAGCGCGGCGGCGTTGACCGCGGCAAGGGTGTTGTTGAGGAGCTTGACCATGGAGCCGTGGCCCTGGGGCCCGACGTGCAGGACCAGCTCGCCCGTCGCGTCGAACAGCGGGCGGGCACGGTCGAAGTCGCGGCCCTCGCCGCCAACCATGATCGTGAGCGTCCCGTCCTCGGCCTTCGGCCGCGAGCCGGTGACGGGCGCGTCGAGGAAACGCGCGCCCGACTCGGCGTGGAGTCGGTTCGCGATCGCCCGGCTCGCGCTCGGGGTGATCGTCGACATGTCGATCGCGAGCGCTCCCTCGGCGAGCCCCTCCGCGGCGCCTCCGGGCCCGAAGAGCACCTCCTCGACCTGCGGCGCGTCCACGACCATCGTGATCGTCGCGTCGGTCGCGGCGGCAGCCTCGGCCGCACTTGCCGCGACCCGCGCGCCGTGCTTCTCGGCGAGCTCCTCGGCGCGCTCGCGGGTGCGGTTCCAGGCGGTGACCTCGAACCCGGCGCGGCAGAGGTTCGCCGCCATCCGCGCGCCCATGATTCCGAGCCCGATGAACGCCACCCGCTCTACCCGCTCTGCCCGCGTCGCCTCAGCCAACTCGCTCGTCTCCCGGCTCGCCATCACGCTTGCTGCGCCGTTCGTCCGGCGCTGCGCGCTCGGGCTTGGCTGCCCCGTGTCCGCCGCCGCCGGGAGTCTCGATCCGGATCCGATCGCCCGGCCCGAGCTCGCCGTCGACCTTACCCGGGAGCTCCTCGCCGTTTCGGAAATTGCGCCCGCGCTCGCCCGCCCCGCCGCCCGCCGCTCCGGGGGGCGCGTGGCGGCGGCGCTCCGAGATCAGCGAGAAGCGCATGGCCGCGAGCGCCTCGAGCTCGCGGACGACGCCGTTCCCGCCGCGGTGCGCGCCGTGCCCGCCCGACCCGCGCCGCAGCGAGTACTCGACCGCCCGCAGCGGGAACTCGAGCTCGAGCGCCTCGATCGGGGTGTTGAGCGTGTTCGACATCGCCACATGCACAGCGCTCGGCCCGTCCGCGTCGGGGCAGGCGCCCTGTCCGCCGGCGAGCGTCTCGTAGTAGGTGAACGCGTCGCTTCCGAGCGTCAGGTTGTTCATGGTCCCCTGCCCGAGGGCGCGCCCGAAGGCGGCCAGCACGAGGTCGGCCACCCGCGAGGAGGTCTCGACGTTGCCGGCCGCGACGGCCGCGGGCGGCCGGGCGTTGAGGATGCAGCCCTCGGGCGCCACCACGCGCAACGGCCGGTACGCGCCGGCCGAAGGCGGCACGTCGGGGTCGGTGAGCACGCGGACCGCGAAGTAGCATGCCGACATCGTCACCGCCAGCGGGCAGTTCAGGTTGCCCTCGTGCTGCGCCGCGGAGCCGGTGAAGTCAAGCTCGAGCTCGTCGTCCTTGACCGTCGCCCGAAGCCGGAGCTCGAGGTCGCCGTCAGCCGCCTCGAGCCAGTCGCGCGCGCGGCGCTCGCCGTCGCTTAGCTCGGCGAGCCGCGCCCGCGTGCGTCGCTCCGCGTAGTCGAGCGTCGCGCCCATCGCATCGCGCAGGGCAGTGGTGCCCGTGCGCTGCGCCAGCTCCTCGAGCCGCTGCGCGCCGGTGCGATTGGCGGCCAGCTGGGCGCGCAGGTCGGCCTCGCGCTCGTGGGGCGCACGCATGCGGCCGGTCAGGTCGTCGAGCAGCTCGCGGTCGAGCTCTCCCGCGCGCACAAGCCGCGTCGGCGCGATCACCACGCCCTCGTCGTCGAGCCGCCGCGAGCCGGCGGGCATGCTCCCGGGGGTCGGCCCTCCCACGTCCGCGTGGTGGGCGCGGCTGGCGGCGAAGCCGAGCAGCTCACGACCCTCCCGGGCCGCGCCCATGAACACCGGCGAGATCACCGTGATGTCGGGCAGGTGCGTGCCGCCGCGGTAGGGGTCGTTGAGGATCCACGCGTCGCCAGGGGCCTGGTCCTCGCCGATCACGGCCGCGACCGCCGCGGGCATCGCGCCGAGGTGGACCGGAATGTGCTCCGCCTGCATGACCATCTGTCCCTCGGGGTCGAAGAGTGCTGTCGAGGCGTCGCGCCGCTCCTTGACGTTCGCGGAGTGGGCGGAGCGAACGAGCACCGCGCCCATCTCCTCGCATGCCGCGCGCAGCGCGCCGACCGTCACCTGGAGGTCCGCCGCGTCCATCAGCGGCGCTCCAGCACAATCGTCCCGTCGACCGCGTCCTCCGTGCCCGACCAACCCGGCGGCACCACCAGCGTCGACTCCGGCAGCTCGTAGATGGCGGGTCCCTCGAACCGCCCGTAGCCACGTCCTCGGAGCACCGCCGCGTCGACGCGCTCCCCGTCGAAGATGGCCATGCGGCGGTCGAACGTGATCTCGGCCGAAGCTCTGCCGGCGAGCTCGAGGAGGGCCGGCGCCGGCTCCGCGACCGCGATCCGGATCGTGACGAGCTCGATCTCGGCTGTCTGATCCGCGTAGCCGTAACGCTCCTCGTGGGCGGCGTCGAAAGCGCGTCTGAGCTCCTGCGGGTCGGGCTCCGGCGAGCCCGCGATCGTCAGCTCGAACGCCTGGCCCGAGTAGCGCAGGTCGTAGGCGACCCGAGCCTTCGCCCCAGGCGCGTTCAGCTCCGACCGGCCACGCTCGGCGAGCCGCTGTGCGACCTCGGCGACGCGTTCGGTCGTGATCGCTTCGCCCGCGAGCAGAACGCTCTCGGCGAGGTCCCGCCTGCGTTCGGAGACCACCAGCCCGAGCGCGGACAGGACGCCCGAGGCGCGGGGAGCCAGCACCCGCCGCATCCCAAGCTCGTCCGCGATGGCGGTCGCGTGCAGCGGCCCGGCTCCCCCGAAGGCCACGAGCGCGAGCGGGCGAGGGTCGATGCCGCGTTCGACGGTCATGACCCGCACCGCCCCCGCCATGCCGGTGCCGGCCACGCGCACGATGCCGGCCGCGGCATTCTCCGCTGAGACCCGCAGTACCGACGCGAGCGTCCCGACCGCCCTCTCCGCGGCGTCGCGGTCGAGCTCGACGCCGCCGGCGAGTGGCGACCGGTCGTCGAGATAGCCGAGGAGCAGGTTCGCGTCCGTCACCGTCGGCTCCTCGCCGCCGCGCCCGTAGCAAGCGGGACCGGGGTCCGCGCCGGCCGAGTGCGGGCCCACCCGGAGCGCCGCGCCGGCGTCGCGCCAGGCGATGCTGCCGCCGCCGGCGCCGACGGTGTGCACGTCGACCATCGGCAGGGCCAGAGCCCGCCCGCCGACCTCGCGCCCGCCGCTCTGGCGCACCGACCCGGACTCGGCGACGGACACGTCGCACGAGGTGCCTCCCATGTCGAGGCAGACCGCGCTCGGCGTCTTCGTGCGGTCGGCCAGCCGAGCCGCGCCGACCGCGCCTCCGGCCGGGCCCGACAGCACGGTCCAGGAGCCGTGCATTGCCGCGGTCGCAGCGTCGGCGACGCCGCCGCTCGAGAGCATCACCTCGGGAGTCGGCAGCCCCGCCTCGTTCGCTCGCTGGGCGAGCCGCTCCAGGTAGCGCCTCAGCAGGGGGGAGAGCGCGGCATCGACGACCGTCGTCGCGCAGCGCTCGTACTCGCGGAAGACGCCGGCGGTCTCGTGGGAGGTGGAGACGTGCACCTCGGGGCGCTTGTCGGAGATCAGCTCGGCCACGCGACGCTCGTGCTCGTCGTGGAGGAAGCCCCAGAGGAGGCAGACGGCGGCCGCGTCGACGTCATCGCGCGCGAGCAGCTCGTCGATCGCGCCGGCGAGCCGCTGCTCGTCGAGCGGTTCGATCACGCCGTCCGGCCCCGTCCGCTCGGGGACAGCCACCCGCCGGCCGGCCGGCACGAGCGGCGGCGGGTGCCCCGCGCAGAGGCGGTAGAGCTCGGCGCGGGCCTGACGTCCCAACTCCTCGAGGTCGGTGAACCCGCTCGTCGCGAACAGCGCCGTGCGCGCGACCTTCGACTCGAGCAGCGCGTTGGTGCCGACCGTCATGCCGTGCACGAAGCGCTCGACGGCGGCGCCGTTCGCGCCCGCCCGGTCGAGGACGGCGTCGACCGCGTCGACTACTCCGCGCGACTGGTCGTCCGGCGTGGTGGGCGCCTTGGCGGTGTACAGCCGGTCGTCCGCGAGCAGCACCGCGTCGGTGAAGGTGCCGCCGACGTCGACGCCCAGGAGCATCGACACGCGACGCTACCGGGTCGGTCTAGTCCGTCAGGCGGACCGAGGCTGTTGTTTCACGCCGCCGAGGTTGATGTCGCTTCTCGAAACTGGTCACCAAGCAAGTCTCTCGTAGTGACCACTTTGGAGAAGCGACGCGCCCGCGCGGCGTTGCTGCCGCTGCGCTTTCCATCGAACCCTGTTCGTGTTGCACTGAGTCTCGCCGATGAAGGACACGATGCGAAATCGGCCGCGAGCCCTCTCGCCTCGAAGGCGTCCGCGGACAATGACCGAGACACTGCCATCTGCGTTCGTGAACCGACCCCGAAACCGTCCCCGATCGTTGAGCCGCATCCGCCCGACCCGCGTGTCCGCGCGGAAGCGATCGCCGTCGGTGCAGAAGAAGCGCGCGCGCTCGATCGTGAAGCGCTTGATCGCCCGGCGCTCCTTCTCGAACGCGACGCGCACCTTCGTGTCAGTCGTGCCGCGGCCGGCGTAGGTCGCGCCGAGGGCGGCCGTCGCGACAGCGAGCAGCAGGACCGTCGCCAGGCCGGTGCACGTCAACGCTCGTCGCGTCACTCGAGTCCTCCTCCCGCGCTCACAGCGCGCCGAATCGGCGCGCCACTCTACAACAGCGCGCCAGGCTCACCGGCTGGCCGAGAACCGGACGCGGCACGACCCGGCGTCCCTGCCGAGCCGCTATGCCGCGACGATCTGGAAGTCCTCGTCGAGGTGCTTGTGCGATGGGCAGTACTGGCTGCCCGGAAGCGGCACGCGCTGGCAGGCGGTGCCCCGCCGTGTGGTGGCGTGGCACGAAAGCGGAGCCCCGTCGAGCCGCACTCCCGCCTTCGCTGCGCGGTCGACGTATTCGCCCGCCAGGCTCATATGCCGGTCGATCACCTCGTAGACCCGCAGCTGCCGGCACATCGGGAAGTAGGAGCGGACGTTGCGGAACAGCGTCCGGGAGGGGCGTGCGAAGTAGTGCCGGTCGGTGGCCAGGCGCTCGACCGCCTCCTCGCAGGAGCGCAGGACGCGCGCGCGGTTGGCGCTGACCTCAGTAATTCGATCGCCCGCGACGTCGCTGGCTAGCTCGCGATACATCGAGCGGCTGAACTGGAACATCCACTGCCTCCCTCGACCCTCGAAACTCGGACGCTTTGCGGGTAAAACCCGGGCGACCGCCGCGAGTATCGCAACGGCCTGTAAAGCGGGATGGAAGCGTCGGTTAAGGGGGCGTTAACGCGCACACGGCGGAGCGCCCGCGGGCACGTCCCCTACCAGGGCAGGCGGAGCTCGCGGCGCTCGTCCTCGGGCGCTCCGGGCGCGGCCTCGGACAGCTCACGGGCCCCACGGAGGAAGTGCTCGACGTCGACCTCGAGGAACAGGCCCAACGCGTCCGCCACGGCTTCGCCGCCCTCACGCAACTCGCCGGCCAGGTGCAGCTTGCGCCCATCGCGCGACTCGACCCACGCCTCGACGTCGAAGCGGCGTCCGAGGAACGCCGGCCGCCGGTAGTTGACCTCGAGCCTGGCCGTCACAGCCGGCAGGCGGAGCAACGTCAGGACCGAGCCGAGCGCGTCGTCGAGCACGGTCGCCACCGCGCCGCCGTGGGCGAAGCCGGGCGCCCCCTCATGGCGGCGGTCGAGCGTCACCGTGCCGATGACGCGTTCTCCGTCGGCGTGGAGGCGAAGCCCCATGCTGCCGGGGTTCTCGTCGCCGCACCCGAGGCAGTTCGGCTGATGGGATGGAAAGTCGGTCATCGGCGCGGCAGCTTAGGACCAGTGCTCCCACGCCGGGTCCTCATCTCCCCGCGCGACCGCGTGCATGCCGTCGAGTGCCGGATCGCGCTCGGGCAGGTCGGTCCGCTGGTGGGCCCCCCGGCTTTCGGCGCGGGCCAGCGCCGCCGCCCCGATCCGCCGTGCCAGCGGGAACGGGTCGTGCGCCAGCTCGGCGAGTCCCTCGGGCGTTCGAGCGAGGCCGGCGAGGCGCCACAGCGCCGCTCGGCTCGAGGGCGGCGGCACCGGCGACGCGACCGGCGACGGCGGCTCCCCGGCATCCCGCGGCGGCTCCGGTTCGGCCGTGCCGGCACGGGCCGCGCGCCCTCCGAAGACGAAGCACTCGGCCAGGGAGTTCGACGCCAGCCGGTTCGCCCCATGCAGGCCGGTGCACGCGCACTCGCCCACCGCGTAGAGGCCGGGAAGCGACGAGCGGCCGTCTGCGTCCGTCGCCACGCCGCCCATCGTGTAGTGCGCGGCGGGCGCCACCGGCACGAGGTCGCGTGCGGGGTCGATGCCGGCCTCGCGCAGGCTCGTGGCGACGTTCGGGAAGCGGCGCATATCGACCGGGCGCAGGTCGAGTCGCACCGGCTCGCCCGCGGCCGCCAGCTCCCGGTCGCGGATCGCGAGCGCCACGACGTCGCGCGGCGCAAGCTCGTCGACGAAGCGCTCCCCGTCGCCGTCCAGGAGCAGCGCGCCCTCGCCCCTGACGGCCTCGGTGATCAAGAAGCCGTCGTGCTTGCCTGCGCTGGCGAGCGCGGTCGGGTGGAACTGCACCAGCTCGAGGTCGGCCAGCGTCGCTCCCGCGGAGAGCGCCAGGCTCATGCCGGCGCCGATCGCGCCGCCCGGGTTCGTGGTCCGCTCCCACAGGGCCGCGGCGCCGCCGGTGGCAAGGACCGTCGCCCGCGCGAGCACGCCGGCGCGCTCGGTCGGAAAGGCGTCGCGTGGCCCGCGCACGCGCTCGGCGAGGAGCCCGACGCAGCGACCGTCGCGGACCCACAACGCGTTCGCCGACACCCCCTCGAGCACGCGGATGCGGTCATCCATCGCCACGAGCGCCGACAGCTGCCGGGTGATGCGTCGCCCGGTCGCGCTTCCGCCCGCGTGCGCCACGCGCCGAGCGGAGTGCCCGCCCTCGAGCCCCAGCGCCAGGCCGCCGTGGCGATCGGCGTCGAAGCGCACGCCTAGTTCGGCGAGGTCGCGCACCCGCGCCGGCGCCTCCTCGCACAGGACGCGCGCGGCGCTCGCGCGCGAGGCGTCGCGGCCGGCCGTGATCGTGTCTTCCAGGTGTCGCTCGGGAGAGTCGTCAGCGGCGAGCGCCGCGGCCACGCCGCCCTGCGCCCAGAAGCTCGCCGACGCCGCCAGTGGCGAGCGCGACACGAGCGTCACCGAGGCGCCTTCGCGCGCGGCCGCGAGCGCCGAATAGAGACCCGCTGCGCCCGCGCCTACCACGGTGACGTCGACGCGCAGGACGTCTGGGGAGGCCTTCGTCGCCACGGCTCCGCGATTACGGTACCTGCATGGCGGAGCCGCTCTACGTCCGGCACGGCTCCTCGGTGGAGCACGACACCGGACTGCACCCCGAGGGGCCCGGGCGGATCCCGGCGATCGAGGAGGAGCTGGCTCGACGCGACTGGCTCGGCTACCGGCGCGTCGAGGCTCCAGCGGTTGACCTCGACGTCCTCGAGCGCGTCCACCCGCGCGCGCACGTGGAGTCGGTGCGGGCGATGAGCGAGCGCGGCGGCGGGGCGTTCGACCCCGACACGACGGCGAGCGCCGGCTCCTACAACGCCGCGCTTCACGCGGCCGGCGGCGCCTGCGCATTGGCGGACGAGCTCCTCTCCGGCGCCGCGACCGCAGGGTTCTGCGGCCTTCGGCCGCCGGGTCACCACGCCGAGCCCACGACGGCGATGGGGTTCTGCCTGTTCAACAACGTCGCGGTGGCGGCGCGACACGCGCTCGACTCGGGAGGCGCAAGGAGGGTGTTCGTCTTCGACTGGGACGTCCACCATGGAAACGGGACCGACGACATCTTCAGCTCGAGCCGGCAGGTGCTGTTCGCCAGCATCCATCAGTGGCCGCTCTACCCGGGCACCGGCCCGCTGGAGGACGTCGGCGAGGGCGACGGCGAGGGCTACGCGATCAACCTGCCCGTGCCGCCGGGGTCGGGGCACGACACCTGGCTGTCGCTGGTCGAGCACGTCGTCGTGCCCGCCGCCTGCGCGTTCGAGCCGGAGCTGGTGCTGGTCTCGGCCGGCTTCGACGCCCACCGCTCGGACCCCCTCGCCGACTGCTGTCTCGAGGTCGAGTCATTCGCCGCCATGGCGCGCCACATGCGTCGCCTGGCCGACGACCTCGGCGTGCCCGTCGCAGCCGTCCTCGAGGGTGGCTACGACCTCGACGCCCTGTCGGCGTCCGTCGCGGCGACGATGGAAGCGTTATCTGACGGCGGCGACCCGGAGACGGTCGAGCCTGACGAGCTGACGCGCGAGGCGGCCCGTATGGTCGGACGCCATTGGGAGCTGCCGGTCGCCAAGTAGTCGCGACGGCATCGCCGTTGTCACGGTCTGGGTGGCGTTCCGTGTCACGTCCGTCTGGAGGCGTAGCACGCCGCGCCGGACGATCCACCGCACCGGTAATCGAATCGGGAGGTGTGGAGATGGATCGGTTGATGGGACGGGTGCACGGCGCCGTCGGCTACGTGCACGGGACGCTCGGATGGTGGGGTTCGCGCCTTCGGTCGCAGGCCGGCCAGGGCACCGTCGAGTACGTGGCGCTCATCCTGCTCGTCGCGCTGGTCATGGCGGGCGTCATCGCGGCGATGAAGGGCTTCAAGACCGACGACGGCCAGGCGCTCGGCGACGCGATCATCGCGAAGATCCGTGAGGCGGTGGAGTCGGTCGAGTTCTAGCGTTCGTGATCGCTTGCGGTCGGCGCGAGCCGCCGGTATGGTCGCGGCAGGCGCGGTCCCGCGCCCGACCTCCATCCCGGCGCTCACGCCGCCGGCCGAGCGGAGGTAAAGGGGGCCACGAGCCCTCGGGATGCCGGTCAGATGCCCTTTCCGGCGGGGCG